>NZ_JASCXL010000066.1:0-54666 GCF_030010595.1 Streptomyces sp. CC224B
GGGCGGGGGGCGGGCCCGGGCCGACCCGGCCCCGCCCCTTCGTGCCCGCGCCCCCGGTCCGCGCCGACGGCGACCTCGCCGACGAGCGCGCCGCCGCACGTGAGATCGCCCACGTCCTGGCCGCGTCCGACGCCCGTGCGAGCAGCCGCAGGGACGCGCGCGGGCGGACCACCGGCGTGGTCGCCACCCGCGCCCGGGGCCGCGCCGTGGTGAGCGTCACGGGCCCGGGCCGCCCGCCGGAGGGGCGCGCAGATCAACTGTGGGTGACGCGCGCCGGGGGCGCACCCCGGGCGCTCGGGCTTCTTGGTGGCGAAACGCCGGTGTCGCCGGTGGCCTCACTCCCCGCGCCGGCTCACTCAGCGTCACTGCCGAAACAGATGGCGGCGCCACGAAGCCCATCACCAGGCCGGTCGTCCAACTCACCCTGGAATCAGTCGGATTCGGAGAGTGACCGTCAACCTCCTTGGGGAGAAGGTGAATCCCGCCACCGGGATACACGAGTGTGAGGGTGGGGCGATAGGGTTAACCTGCCCTGGGCCGGGTGCCCTCGTACGGGTGGGGAGTGACATGGAACAGATAACAGTGCGCAGCAGGGCGAGGGTCCCTGCGATCACTTGTGGGAGCGGCGCGAGCAGTTCGCGTCTCGACCGTCATCTTTCGGTGCTGGGCGGTCCTGCCGTCCCGCAGCGCGAGGCGGCCGAGGCCACGCTGCTGATGCGCGAGCTCACCTCGCGTGACGCCGCGCACCAGCGGGGCGGCAGGCGGGCCCAGGTGGGCCGCGTCTCGCTGTTCGCACCGCTGCGCCGACTGCGTCGTACGCTGTTCGGCGGCGGTCACTGACCTCGGGCGCGGTCGCCTCCGGCACGCCCTGGGGCGTCCGCGCCTCTTCTTTCCCCGCCGCAGCACCCGGCACGCGGCGGGCGAGCGACGACTCCCCGGTACCCGAGCGGCCCGCGCCCGACGCGGGCCGTGGACGTTTCACCGGTGCACGGCCGTGAGCGTCCGGCCGCCACAGCGGCGGGCGCCGGTCACAGCAGAACGAACTGCCCCCCGGGCCCTTCCTCGTGATGGTCGAGGACGGACGCCGGACGACGGGCCGACGCCGGCACGGGCAGCACGCCCGCCTCCCGCAGCTCTTCCGCGGACAGCAGGGGCTCGGCGTCCAGCGAGAGCGGCGGCACCTCCGCGAGCAGCGCCAGGACGGTGATCAGCTCCAGGAGCTGCGAGGTCCACGCCTGCGGCCAGGCGGCCGGCCGGATGGCCTCCAGCGTGCCCGGCTCCGCCGCGGCGATCCGGCGCGCGCACCACAGCTCGACCACCCGCACCCCGCCGACCTGGAAGTCCCACGCCCCGGCGGGCACCGGCGCGATGACGCCGCCCGTGCCGATGTGCAGGGTCTCGTCCTCGGCGTCGTAGGAGAGGCCGGTGGGCCACGACGGCAGCGGCGCCCGGACGTACGGCCGCCGCCCGCCGGGCAGCTTCGGCCGCTCCCCGGAGCCTCCCCGCAG
This sequence comes from Streptomyces sp. CC224B, assembly GCF_030010595.1. Lineage (NCBI taxonomy): Bacteria > Bacillati > Actinomycetota > Actinomycetes > Kitasatosporales > Streptomycetaceae > Streptomyces > Streptomyces sp. CC224B. Next base: position 1,509 of record NZ_JASCXL010000066.1, read on the forward strand.
GTGCAGCCGGAGGACCCGTCGGCCGAGCTCCACCCCGCGCGCCCACGCCCCGGCCGTGGCCGCCAGCGGTACGACGCACCCCGAGGGCGTGGACCGCGCGGCGACCAGCACCCAGGCCAGGAGGTCCTCCGGGGCGACGTCCGCCCCGTACCGCCGTGAGAGGTGGGCGAGCAGGCCCGGCGCGACGTTCGGTTCGACCGCGCCCGGGCGCCGGTAGAGCGGCCGGATCCGGCCGGGCCGCCCGGCGGGGGAGCGGCCGTCGGGCAGGACGGCGGAGGCGAGCACCGCGGGACCGGCCCCGCCGTCGGCGACATGGCCCTGCTCGGTGAGGAAGAGCTGGCCCTCGCCGGCCACCCGCCACAGCTCGGGGCGGGCCGCGTCGAGGAGGCGGTGGTCGGGTATCAGCCACTGCTCGTCGAAGGGGCCGTGCACCACCCGGACGGGTTCCGGGCACGGTCCGTGTTCCCGCGCGAGGCGGCCCGTGCCGCCGCCGCACCCGGGGAGCTGCGCCACCGAGGTGGTCAGGGTGCGGGCCCGGGTGGGCCGGAACAGCGCCTCGCGGGCGGCGGGGTCGGCGCGCACGAAGGCGTCCCAACGGGCCTTGAGGGACGCGGCGTCGGGCCCCATCGGCCAGGCGCGGCCGGGTCTGAGCGGCGCGACGGACCACGGCATGAGATCGGCGAGCGGCGGCGCGTCGTCGTACGTCACGCCCGGCATCGTACGACGGCGCGGCGCGCGGCCGGCGCGGCGTCGACAGGCCCCCGGGCCCGGCGGGGCCGCGCCCGGGCTCAGGTGGCGTCGAGCGTCACCGTGAAGGAGAACCGGTCGCCGCGGTACAGGATGCGGGCCACGTCGAGCGCCCGCCCCTCGGCGTCGTACGTGATGCCCGTGTAGTGCAGGATCGGGCTGAGCAGCGGCACTTCGAGGAGCCGGGCCGTCTCCGGGTCGGCGAGGCGGGCCTCGACCGTGTCGGTGATGCGGGAGATGGCCACGCCCACCACGTCGCGCAGGACCTTCGTCATCGGCCAGCGCTCCAGGTCGGCGGGGTCGATGCGGGGCGCGAGGTCGGGGCGCACGTGGTTGCGGGCGTGGTTGGTCGGCTCCCCGGTCGTGGCGTCGCTGCGCAGCCGGTGGTACGTGGCCACCTCGGTGAGGTCGGGGAAGAACTCGGCGAGGTCGGCGGGCACCGGCTCACGGCCCTGGGACAGCAGCTTGGTGTCCATGCCGGACTGCTGCGCCACGATCGCGTCGACCGAGCCGAGCAGGCGCACCGGCGAGCCGCGCCGGGCGTGCGGCTCGATGAACGTGCCGCGCCGCCGGTGCCTGCTGATCAGGCCCTCGTCCTCCAGCTCCTTGAGGGCCTGGCGCATGGTGAGCACGCTGACGCCGTAGTGCCCCGCCAGCTGCTCCTCGGTGGGCAGGCGCAGGGGGGCTTCCGGGGTGCGCCCGAGTATCGAGGCGCGCAACGACTGCGACACCTGATACCAGAGCGGCAGCTTCCGGTTCAGCACGATCGAGTCCGGGGCGAACGCGGTCACGGGGAACTCCGTACTTCCGTCTCACGACGCGGGCGGCGGCCGGACGTGGGGGTACTACGGCCGGAAATGACGCTCCAGACCCTGCCACACGTCGTCGTACGCCCGCTGGAGGTGGTCGGCCTCCGCCGCCTGCGCGGTGGCGGTGACGGGCCAGCGGGTCTCGAACATGAACGCGAGACCGTCGTCGATCTTCTGCGGCCTCAGCTCGGCGGCGCTGGCCTTCTCGAAGGTCTCCCGGTCGGGGCCGTGCGCGGACATCATGTTGTGCAGCGAGCCGCCGCCGGGCACGAAGCCCCCCTTCCCGGCGGTCTTGGCGTCGTACGCGCCCTCGATCAGGCCCATGTACTCGCTCATCACGTTCCGGTGGAAGTACGGCGGCCGGAAGGTGTCCTCGCCGACCAGCCAGCGTGGTGCGAACACGACGAAGTCCACGCCCGCGAGGCCGGGGGTGTCCGACGGCGAGGTGAGCACGGTGAAGATCGACGGGTCCGGGTGGTCGTAGGAGATCGAGCCGATGACGTTGAAGCGGCGCAGGTCGTAGACGTACGGCACGTGGTTGCCGTGCCAGGCGACGACGTCGAGCGGCGAGTGGTCGTACGTCGCCGACCACAGGTTGCCGCAGAACTTGTTCACGACCTCGACCGGGCCCTCGACGTCCTCGTACGCGGCCACGGGCGCCTTGAAGTCGCGGGCGTTGGCCAGGCCGTTGGCGCCGATCGGGCCGAGGTCGGGGAGCTGGAAGGCCGCGCCGTAGTTCTCGCACACATAGCCGCGGGCGCTGTCGTCGAGCAGCTCGACGCGGAAGCGGACGCCCCGCGGGACCAGCGCGACGTGGCCGGGCTCGGCGTGCAGCAGGCCGAACTCCGTGCGCAGCAGCAGGCCGCCGCGCTCGGGCACGATCAGCAGCTCGCCGTCGGCGTCGCTGAACACCCGCTCCATGGAGGCGTTCGCGTGGTACAGGTGCACCGCCATGCCCGTGCGCTGCGTGGCGTCGCCGTTGCCGCCGAGGGTCCACAGGCCGGCGAGCCAGTCGGTGCCGGGCGCCGGCTCCGGCAGCGGGTTCCACCGCAGCCGGTTGGGGTCGGGCACGGTCTCGGTGAACGGGGCCGTGCGCAGGGCGCCGTTGCCGGTCCGGGTGAACGGCGGGTGCGCCGCCGAGGGGCGGACGCGGTACAGCCACGAGCGCCGGTTGTGCGCCCGGGGCTCGGTGAACGCGGTGCCGCTGAGCTGCTCCGCGTACAGCCCGAGGGGGGCGCGCTGCGGCGCGTTGCGGCCCTGCGGCAGGGCGCCGGGGACCGCCTCGGAGCTGTGCTCGTTGCCGAAGCCCGTCAGATAGCCGAGCGCTTCGGCGGTCTTGCGCGCGTCGTTCCTGGAGTGGTCCCCACTCATGACAGCTCCCTCGACTCCCCGGCCCGCGCCGGCACCCTCGCCAATGATTCCTATGGGACACCGTAGGATTCGGGATTTCCGTGCGCAAGGGGAATCCGTGAAATGCGAACAGTTCCCCGGGGGTCCCAGGGTCCGGGCGCCCGGGAGTCCGGGTGGCGGGGGGTCGGTTGCCCGGGGGTCCGGGGGTCCGGGGTCCGGGTGCCGGGGGCCTGGGTGCCCGGGGGTCCGGGTGCCCGCCGGGGCCTCGCCCGGCCTCGTCGCGGGAGGGGCGGCGCCGGGGCGGGCCCTGGCGTCATGCATACCGGTCGGTATGCTGGGGCGTGCCGCGTACCGCGCGCCCGAGCACGCGCCGCCGCCCCGGGAGGGCCCATGACCCGCACCGCCCCGCGTATCTGCCCGTTCTGCGAAGCCACCTGCGGGCTCACGCTCACCGTCGAGGGGTCGCGCGTGACCGGTGCGCGCGGCGACCGGGAGGACGTCTTCAGCAAGGGCTTCCTCTGCCCGAAGGGCGCTGCCTTCGGCGCGGCCGACGCCGATCCGGACCGGCTCGCCCGGTCCCTCGTCCGCCGGGGCGGGCGCCTGGCGGAGGCGGGCTGGGACGAGGCGTTCGACGCCGTCGCGGCCGGGCTGCGCCCCGTCGTCGAGCGGTACGGGCCGCACGCCGTCGGCGTCGTCCTCGGCAACCCGAACGTGCACACCATGGCGGGCGCCCTGTACCCGCCCGTGCTGCTCGGCGGCCTCGGCATCCGCAGCCTGTTCACCGCCAGCACCGTCGACCAGATGCCCAAGCACGTCTCCAGCGGCCTGCTCTTCGGTGACGCGCTGGCCGTCCCCGTGCCGGACCTGGACCGCACCGACCACCTGCTGATGCTCGGCGCCAACCCCCTGGAGTCCAACGGCAGCCTGTGCACCGCCCCCGACTTCCCCGGGCGGCTCAAGGCGCTGCGCGCCCGGGGCGGGACGCTCACCGTCGTCGACCCGCGCCGCACCCGCACCGCGCGCCTCGCCGACCGGCACCTGGCGATCCGGCCCGGCACGGACGCGCTGCTGCTCGCCGCGATGGTCCAGGTCCTCTTCGCCGAGGGCCTCGTCGACCCGGGCCGCCTCGCCGGCCACGTCACCGGCGTGGCCGAAGTGGGCGCGGCGCTGCGGGCGTTCACCCCGGAGGCCGTCGCCGGCGCCTGCGACGTGCCCGCGGCGACGATCCGGACGCTCGCCCGCGACCTGGCCGCCGCGCCCACCGCCGCCGTCTACGGCCGCGTCGGCGCCAGCACCGTCGCGCACGGCACGCTGACCTGCTGGCTCGTCGACGTACTCAACGTCCTCACCGGCAACCTCGACCGGCCCGGCGGCGCCATGTTCCCGCTCTCCGCCACCGCCCGGGCCCCGCGCCCCGCCGGGCCCGGCCGCGGCTTCGCGCTCGGCCGCTGGCGCAGCCGGGTGGGCGGGCACCCCGAGGCCAAGGGCGAGCTGCCGCTGGCCGCGCTCGCCGAGGAGATCGACACCCCGCCCCGGGTGCCGGACAGCGGCCTGGGCGACAGCCCGGTCCGCGCCCTCGTCGTCGTCGCCGCCAACCCGGTGCTGTCCGCGCCCGACGGCGACCGCCTCGACAAGGCCTTGGCCTCCCTGGACTTCATGGTGAGCGTCGACCCGTACCTGAACGAGACCTCACGCCACGCGCACGTCGTGCTCCCGCCGCCCCCGCCTGCCCAGAGCCCCCACTACGACTTCGCCTTCAACGCCCTGGCCGTGCGCAACCAGGTCCGCTACACCCGCGCCGCCGTCCCCCTCCAGGACGGCCGGATGGCCGAGACGGAGATCCTCGCCCGGCTGGTGCTCGCCGCCACCGGCGCGCACGGCGCCGCCCCCGCCACGGTGGACGCCCTGGTCGTCGACGGCACCCTCGGCAAGGCCGTCGCCGACCCGGGCAGCCGGGTGCACGGCCGCGACCCCCGGCAGCTCGCCGCGCTCCTGACCGGGGAGAGCGGCCCCGAGCGGCGCCTCGACATGATGCTGCGCCTCGGCCCGTACGGCGACGGATTCGGCGCCGACCCGGACGGGCTGACCCTCGCCCGACTCCTCGACCACCCGCACGGCATCGACCTCGGCCCGCTGGCGCCGCGCGTACCGGAGATCCTCAAGACCCGCAGCGGCCGGATCGAGTTGTTCCCGGCCCCGATCGCGGCCGACCTGCCGCGCCTGGCCCGGGCGCTCGACGCGGCCCCGGCCGCCGTCGTCCTCGTCGGCCGCCGCCATCTGCGCTCCAACAACAGCTGGATGCACAACGTCCGGCCGCTCACCGGCGGCACCAACCGCTGCACCCTGCACGTGCACCCCGAGGACGCGGACCGCCTCGGCCTCGCCGACGGGGCCGCGGCGCGCGTGACGGCCGCCGGGGGCGAACTCGCGGTGGCCGTGGAGGTGACGGACACGGTCCGCCCGGGCGTGGTGAGCCTGCCGCACGGCTGGGGCCACGACCGCCCCGGCACCCGGCTCGGCGTCGCGGGCGAGGACCCCGGGGCCAACGTCAACCAGCTCCTCGACGGCAGCCTCCTCGACCCGCTCTCCGGCACGGCGGTGCTCAACGGCTTCCCCGTGACCGTCGCCCCCCTCGCCGCGGCGCCCGCCGTAACGCCGTACACGCCGTGAGCCGTGACGTCGTACACGCCGTGAGCCGTGAGTCGTAACGCCGTGAGCCGTGACGCCGTCCTGGCCGTACCGCGTTGACCTGGAGTTCTGCGCTTATTGCTCACGCGTCAACACCTTGTTAACGCGGGAAAGCGGGTCCTACCGTCGTCCGGACCGCCAGACCTGGTGGCAGTTCGATGGTGAACGATAGGTAGCCCCCATGCTGACAATCCTCGGATTCGTCATGATCGCCACCTTCCTGGTGCTGATCATGATGAAGAAGATGTCGCCCATCGCGGCGCTGGTGCTGATCCCCGCGTTCTTCTGCGTCCTCGTGGGCAAGGCCGCCCACCTCGGCGACTACGTCATCGAAGGCGTCGGCAACCTCGCGCCCACGGCGGCGATGCTCATGTTCGCCATCGTGTACTTCGGCGTCATGATCGACGTCGGCCTCTTCGACCCGGTCGTCCGCGGCATCCTGCGGTTCTGCAAGGCGGACCCGATGCGCGTCGTCGTCGGCACCGCCGTGCTCGCCGCGATCGTCTCGCTGGACGGCGACGGCTCCACCACGTTCATGATCACGGTGTCGGCGATGTACCCGCTGTACAAGCGCCTCAAGATGAGCCTCGTCGTGATGACGGGCGTCGCGGCCACCGCCAACGGCGTGATGAACACCCTGCCCTGGGGCGGCCCCACGGCCCGCGCGGCCACCGCGCTGAAGGTCGACGCCTCCGACATCTTCGTCCCGATGATCCCGGCGCTCGCGGTCGGCCTCGTCGCCGTGTTCGTCCTCGCGTACGTCCTCGGCCTGCGCGAGCGCAGGCGGCTCGGGGTGCTCTCGCTCGACGTGGTCCTGGAGCGCGGGGCGGTCGCGGACGTGCCGGTCCTCGCCGGCGCGGGCGGCGACGGCGCCCGCGCGGGACGGGTCAGCTTCGTCAAGGGCGGCGGTACGGCGGGCGCCGGGCGCGCGCCGGGTGCGGGAGGCGCGGGTGGCGCGGCGGGCGCGCCCGGCCCCGGCGCGGAGGCCCGGCCCGGACCCAGCACGGGGGCCCCGTCCGCCCCCGGCTCCGGCGCCGCGGAAGCCCCGTCCGGCTCCGACGCCGTGGAGGACGACGGCTTCCAGGGCCTCGACCCCGACCGGCCCACCCTGCGCCCCAAGCTCTACTGGTTCAACGCGGGCCTCACCGTCCTGCTGCTCACCGCCATGATCATGGAGTTGCTGCCGATCCCGGTCCTGTTCCTGCTCGGCGCGGCCCTGGCGCTCACCGTCAACTTCCCGCACATGCCCGACCAGAAGGCCCGGATCGCCGCCCACTCCGAGAACGTCCTCAACGTCACCGGCATGGTCTTCGCCGCCGCCGTCTTCACCGGCGTCCTCACCGGCACCGGCATGGTCGACCACATGGCCGACTGGCTCGTCGACACCGTCCCCGACGGCATGGGCGGCCAGATGGGCCTGGTCACCGGCCTCCTCTCGATCCCGCTCACGTACTTCATGTCCAACGACGGCTTCTACTTCGGCGTCCTGCCGGTGCTCGCCGAGGCGGGCAACGCCCACGGCGTCTCCACCCTGGAGATCGCCCGCGCCTCCATCGCCGGACAGGCCCTGCACATGTCGAGCCCGCTGGTGCCCGCCGTGTACGTCCTGGTGGGCATGGCCAAGGTCGAGTTCGGCGACCACACGCGGTTCACCGTGAAGTGGGCGGTCCTCACCTCCCTGGTGGTCCTGGGGGCCGGGATCCTCTTCGGCGTCATCTGACCCGGCCAGGCACGCCACAGGCACGTGAGCACGCGGATACGGAACGTCTGATGCGGATACGTCGCCCCCGCGGAGCCGGGGGGAGGGAAGCGCCGCGCCCCGGCGGGACAGGGGCGCGGCGCCCCGGCCGGGCGGGGGCCACGGCTCCGGAGGCGGCAGGAGCGCGCCCGGCGCAGGGGGCCCGGAGGTCTGGGCCGACGGGCTCGTCGCCGCTGCCCGGGCTCCCCGTGGGCCGGGGGTGGCTGCTGCGGCTGGTGATCGCCTTCGGCTGTGCGCAGGGCGCCGTGTCCATGGCGCGGCCCGCCGTCTCCTACCGGGCCCTGTCGCTGGGCGCCGACGAACGGGCCGTCGGCGTGATCGCGGGCGTGTACGCGCTGCTCCCGCTGTTCGCCGCCGTGCCGCTCGGGCGCCGTACCGACCACGGGCGGTGCGCGCCCCTGCTGCCCCTCGGCGTCGTCCTCATCGCGGGCGGCTGCGCGCTCAGCGGCACCGCCGGGTCGCTCGGCGCGCTCGCCGCGTGGAGCGGGCTGATGGGCCTCGGCCACCTGTGCTTCGTCATCGGCGCCCAGTCCATCGTCGCCCGCCAGTCGGCACCAGCCGAACAGGACCGCAACTTCGGCCACTTCACCATCGGCGCCTCCCTCGGCCAGCTCGTCGGCCCGCTCGCGGCCGGGGCCCTGATCGGCGGCGACACCGGCGCGACCAGCGCCCTGGCCCTGGTCGTCTCGGCGGGGGTCGCGGCGGCGGCGTTCACGTCGCTGTGGCGGTTCGAGCACCACCGGTCCGCGGGTACGCCGGGCGCACCGACCGCAGCGGGCAAGGCAGGCAAGGCAGGCAAGGATGGGGCGGCCACGGCCGGCAAGGCGCCCGTGTCCCGCATCCTGCGCGCCCGTGGCGTACCCGCGGGGATCTTCATCAGCCTGGCCGTGCTGTCCGCGACCGACGTCCTGACCGCCTACCTCCCGGTCGTCGGCGAACACCGGGGCATCGCGCCCGCCGCCGTCGGCGTGCTGCTCAGCCTGCGCGCGGGCGCGACGATCGCCTGCCGCCTGGTGATGGACCCGCTGATCAGGCTCGTCGGGCGGCGGACGCTCGTCGTCGGCACCTGCCTGCTGGCCGGGGCGCTGTGCGCCGGGCTCGCGCTGCCGCTGCCGGTGTGGGCGCTGGGTGTGACGCTGACGCTGCTCGGCTTCTGCCTGGGCGTCGGCCAGCCCCTGTCCATGACGACGGTCGTCCGCGCGGCGCCCGCCGGGGCCCGCTCCACGGCACTCGCCCTGCGCCTCACCGGCAACCGGCTGGGCCAGGTCGTGGCCCCCGCGGCGGCGGGCCTGGTCACCGGGGTGGCGGGGGTGGGGGCGCCGTTCCTGACCCTGGGCGTGCTGCTGGTGGGCGCGGCGGGCGCGGCCGTGCGCGCGGGCTGACCGCGCGCCCACCCTGGCGGGACATTAACTATCGGCGCTAGTTTAGGCGCCATGAAGCCCCACAACGCCATGTACATCGCGGGGCGGTGGACCCCCGCGGCCACCCCGGACACGCTCCCGGTGGTGAATCCGGCCGACGAGCGGGTCATCGCCCACGTCCCGGCGGGCACCGCCGCGGACGTGGACGCGGCGGTGCGTGCCGCCCGCGCGGCGCTCCGCGCCTGGGCGGCGACACCGCAGGCGGACCGGGCCGCGCGGATCGCCGCCGTCCGCGACGGCCTGGCCGCCCGGAGGGACGAGATCGCCGGTACGGTCGCCGCCGAGCTGGGCGCCCCGCTGCCGTTCGCGGAGGCCGTGCACGCGGGCGTGCCGATCGCGGTGGCGGGCTCGTACGCGGAGCTAGCGGCCGCGTACCCCTTCGAGGAGAAGGTCGGCAACTCCACGGTGTACGCCGAGCCCGTGGGGGTCGTCGGCGCGATCACCCCCTGGAACTACCCCCTCCACCAGATCGTCGCCAAGGTCGCGCCCGCCCTCGCCGCGGGCTGCACCGTCGTGCTCAAGCCCGCCGAGGACACGCCGCTCACGGCCCAGCTCTTCGCCGAGGTCGTGCACGAGGCGGGCGTGCCCGCCGGGGTGTTCAACCTCGTCACCGGCCGCGGCCCGGTCGCGGGCCAGGCGCTGGCCGAGCACGACGGCGTGGACCTGGTCTCCTTCACCGGCTCCACGGCCGTCGGCAGGAAGATCGGCGCCATCGCGGGCGCCGCCGTCAAGCGCGTCGCCCTCGAACTCGGCGGCAAGTCCGCCAACGTCATCCTGCCCACCGCCGACCTCGCCAGGGCCGTGAACGTCGGCGTCGCCAACGTCATGGCCAACTCGGGCCAGACGTGCAGCGCCTGGACCCGCATGCTCGTCCACACGTCGCGGTACGACGAGGCGGTCGAGCTCGCCGCCCGTGCCGCCGCCAAGTACGGCGACCGCATCGGCCCGGTGGTCAGCGCCCGGCAGCGGGACCGCGTGCGCGGCTACATCCTCCAGGGCGTCGAGGAGGGCGCGCGCCTGGTGGCGGGCGGCCCCGAGGCCCCGCGCGAGCGCGGCTACTACGTCAGTCCCACCGTCTTCGCCGACGTCACCCCGGACATGACCATCGCCCAGGAGGAGATCTTCGGCCCCGTCCTCACCCTGCTCCGCTACGCGGACGAGGCCGAGGCCGAGACCATCGCCAACGGCACCGCGTACGGCCTCGCGGGCGCGGTGTGGGCGGGCGACGACGCCGAGGCGGAGGCCTTCGCGCGCCGCCTCGACACCGGCCAGGTCGACATCAACGGCGGCGCCTTCAACCCGCTCGCGCCCTTCGGCGGCTACAAGCAGTCGGGCGTCGGCCGCGAACTGGGCCGCCACGGCCTCGCGGAGTACCTCCAGACGAAGTCGCTCCAGTTCTGACCGCCCGCCCGCACCTTCTTCCGCCCCGCCCTCTGCCGCCCGCACCCTTTTCCGCCCCCGTCCGTTTCCGCCCGCACCCTGTCCGCCCGCACCCTGTCGCCCCGGAGGAACAGCCATCGTGGTCCGCGCCGCCGTCCTGCCCGCCGTCGGCTCTCCGCTGGAGATCACCGAGATCGAGCTGCCCGACCCCGGCCCCGGCCAGGTGCGGGTGCGCCTGGCCGCCGCCGGGGTGTGCCACTCCGACCTGTCCCTGACGAACGGCACGATGCGGGTGCCGGTCCCGGCGGTGCTCGGGCACGAGGGCGCGGGCACCGTGACGGCCGTCGGCGAGGGCGTCACCCGGGTCGCGCCCGGCGACGGCGTGGTCCTCAACTGGGCCCCGTCCTGCGGCCGCTGCCACGCCTGCGGCCTCGGCGAGGTCTGGCTGTGCGAGGCCGCGCTCACGGGCGCGGGCGCCGTGTACGCCCGCCGCGCCGACGGCACCGGCCTGCACCCCGGCCTGAACGTGGCCGCGTTCGCCGAGGAGACGGTGGTGGCGGCCGACTGCGTCCTGCCCGCCCCGGACGGGGTCCCGCTCACCGACGCCGCGCTCCTCGGCTGCGCCGTCCTCACCGGCTACGGCGCGGTGCACCACGCGGCGCGCGTCCGCGAGGGCGAGACGGTCGCCGTCCTCGGGGCCGGCGGCGTCGGCCTGGCCGCGCTCCAGGCGGCGCGGATCGCGGGGGCGGCGCAGGTGGTCGCGGTCGACGTGTCCCCCGAGAAGGAGCACCTGGCCCGGGCGGCCGGGGCCACGGACTACGTCGTCGCCTCCGCCACCACGGCCCGGGACGTCCGGGCCCGCACCGGCGGCCACGGCGTCGACGTGGCCGTGGAGTGCGTGGGTCGCGCGGTGACCATCCGTACGGCCTGGGAGTCCACCCGCCGCGGCGGCCGGACGACGGTCGTCGGCATCGGCGGCAAGGACCAGCAGGTCACCTTCAACGCCCTGGAGATCTTCCACTGGGGCCGCACCCTCGCGGGCTGCGTGTACGGCAACACGCACCCGGAGCGGGACGTCCCCGTGCTCGCCGAGCACGTCCGGGCCGGGCGGCTGGACCTCGGCCTCCTGGTCACCGACCGGATCGGCCTGGAGGACATCCCGGGCGCGTTCGCGAACATGGAGGCGGGCAGGGGCGGCAGGGCGCTGGTGGTGTTCTGACGGCCCCGGGGTCCGGGGTCCCGGTGCCCCGGTCAGCCGGTGTGCAGCGCGACCCGCTCGTACTGCAGGGCCAGGCCGTCGAGCAGCGCCCGCAGCCCCGTCTCGAAGGCGCGCTCGTCCACCCGCTGCTGGTGCTCCGCGAGGAGGTGGGCCTGGCCGAGGTGCGGGTAGTCGGCGGGGTCGTACGCCGTCTCGTCGTCGACGAAGCCGCCCGCGAAGGAGCCGAGCGCCGAGCCCATGATGAAGTACCGCATCAGCGCGCCGATCGACGTGGCCTGCGCCGGGGGCCAGCCCGCGTCGACCATGGCGCCGAACACGGCGTCCGCGAGCCGCAGTCCGGCCGGGCGGCGGCCGGGGCCGCGGGCGAGGACGGGGACGATGTTCGGGTGCCGGGTCAGCGCCGCCCGGTAGGAGACGGCCCAGTCGTGCAGCGCCGTGCGCCAGTCCCGGCCGTCCTCGAACATCGACAGGTCGACCTGCGCGCTGACCGAGTCCGCGACCGCCTCCAGGATCTGGTCCTTGGTCGCGAAGTGGTTGTAGAGGGAGGGCCCGCTGACGCCGAGCTCGGCGGCCAGGCGGCGGGTGGAGACCGCCGCGAGCCCCTCGGCGTCCACGAGGGAGCGCGCCGCGTCCACGATGCGGTCGCGGCTGAGGAGGGGCTTGCGCGGTCGGGCCATGCGGCACATAGTAGGGCTGCCCACAGAAACTAGCAGTGCTAATTAAAACCTGCTGATCACACGCCGCAGGCGGGGAGGGTTCGATGAACCTGGAGCTCAGCGAGGAGCAGGACGCCGTCCGGCGCCTCGCCAAGGACTTCGTGGCGCGCGAGGTGACCCCGTACGCGGCCGCCTGGGACCGTGCCGAGAGCGTCGACAGGGCCGTCGTCCGCAAGCTCGGCGACCTCGGTTTCCTCGGGTTGACCATCGACGAGGAGTACGGCGGCAGCGGCGGCGACCACCTCGCGTACTGCCTGGTCACCGAGGAGCTGGGCCGCGGCGACTCGTCCGTGCGCGGCATCGTCTCGGTCTCGCTCGGGCTCGTGGCGGAGTCCGTCGCCGCCTGGGGCACCGAGGAGCAGAAGCGGCGCTGGCTGCCCGGGCTCACCTCCGGTGCCCTCCTGGGCTGCTTCGGGCTCACCGAGCCCGGCACGGGCTCCGACGCGGCCGGCCTCGCCACCAGGGCCGTCCTCGACGCCGACGGCATGTACACCGTCAACGGCACCAAGATGTTCATCACGAACGGCACCTGGGCCGACGTCGTGCTGTTGTTCGCGCGCACCAGCGACGCCCCGGGGCACAAGGGCATCTCCGCCTTCCTGGTGCCGACGGACACGCCCGGCCTGACCCGCCGCGCCGTGCACGGCAAGCTGGGCCTGCGCGGCCAGGCCACCGCCGAACTCGTCCTGCAGGACGTACGGGTGCCCGCCGACGCCCTGCTCGGCCCCGAGGGCAAGGGGTTCTCGGTGGCCATGGCGGCCCTCGCCAAGGGGCGGATGTCGGTGGCCGCGGGGTGCGTGGGGATCGCCCAGGCCGCCCTCGACGCGGCGGTGGCGTACGCGACCGAACGCGAGCAGTTCGGCCGGAGCATCGCCCACCACCAGCTCGTCCAGGAGCTGCTCAGCGACATCGCCGTCGACGTGGACGCCGCCCGGCTGCTCACCTGGCGGGTCGCCGACCTCGTCGACCGCGGCCTGCCGTTCGCCACGGAGTCGTCCAAGGCCAAGCTGTTCGCGTCGGAGGCCGCGGTGCGCGCCGCGAACCAGGCCCTCCAGGTCTTCGGCGGCTACGGCTACATCGACGAGTACCCCGTCGGCAAGCTCCTCCGCGACGCCCGCGTCATGACCCTCTACGAGGGCACCAGCCAGATCCAGAAGCTGGTGATCGGCCGGGCCCTGACGGGCGTTTCGGCCTTCTGACCGGGGGCGCCGCCCCCGTCCCCGCCCCGGCCCACTTGCCTAAGCGCTTGCTCACCCTCAGGGTAGGGTGTCTGTCCCGGACGGTGGAAGGAGCGCGCATGGGTGCGGCGAAGGAGACCCTCGGCGAGGAGCAGCCGTGGGCCGAGGTCAGTCCCGACGCGGCGAGGCGGCTGCTGGTCGCCGCGGTCGAGGCCTTCGCCGAGCGCGGCTACCACGCCACCACGACCCGCGACATCGCCGGCCGCGCGGGCATGAGCCCCGCCGCGCTCTACATCCACTACAAGACCAAGGAGGAGCTCCTCCACCGCATCAGCAGGCTCGGCCACGACAAGGCCCTCGCCATCCTGCGCACCGCCGCCGACGGCGAGGGCACCGCGGCCGAGCGGCTCGCGGACGCCGTGCGCTCCTTCGTCCGCTGGCACGCCGGGCACCACATGACCGCACGGGTCGTGCAGTACGAACTCGACGCCCTCGGCCCCGAGCACCGTACCGAGATCGTGGCCCTGCGCCGGAAGTCCGACGCCGCCGTGCGCGAGATCATCAACGACGGCGTCCGCGCGGGGGAGTTCGACGTCCCCGACGTCCCCGGCACCACCCTGGCCGTGCTCTCCCTGTGCATCGACGTGGCCCGTTGGTTCAACACCGCGGGCCACCGCACGCCGGACGAGGTCGGCGCGCTGTACGCGGACCTCGTGCTGCGGATGGTGGGGGCGGGGGCGGCGGCGTCCGGGGCCGGGGCCGGGGAGTAGGGCTCGGGGGCTGTGGAGCGGCGCCGGGGCGCGGGGGTGGTGCTGGGCCTTGGTTGTCGGTGCGGGGGGTTGGGAGTGGTGCCGGGGCGCGGGGGTGGCGCGGGGAGGCGGCTGTGGCGGCCGGGCTCAGAAGTAGTAGCGGGACACCGACTCGGCGACGCAGGCGGGCTTGTCGGCGCCCTCCCGCTCCACCGTCACCGCCGTCGTGACCTGCACGCCGTCGTCCTTCGTCGGCTCCACCGCCGTCAGGACGGCGGTCGCGCGCAGCCGTGAGCCGACGGGCACGGGGGAGGGGAAGCGCACCTTGTTCGTCCCGTAGTTGAGCCCCATCCGCATGCCCTCGACGCGCATCACCTGCGGTACGAAGACCGGCAGCAGCGACAGCGTCAGATAGCCGTGCGCGATGGTCGCCCCGAAGGGTCCGCCGGCCGCCCGCTCCGGATCCACGTGGATCCACTGGTGGTCGCCGGTGGCCTCCGCGAACAGGTCGATCCGCTTCTGGTCGACCTCCAGCCAGTCGCTGTACCCCAACTGCTCGCCGACCGCGGCGCGCAGGTCGTCGGCTGACCTGAAGATCCTCGGCTCTGTCATGGGGCCTCCTGTACGGGTACGGGCGGGCGGTCGTGACGGCTGGACGCGGACGCCCTGGCTGGGCTAAGCGCTTGCTCAGCATGCTGGGTGCGGTGGCGGGTGTCAACGAGGGGGTGAGTAGGCTCGGAGGGGTGCCCCAGATCCCAGAGAAGATCCACGAGCTCTCCGTCGGCCAACTGGCCGCGCGCAGCGGCGCGGCCGTCTCCGCGCTGCACTTCTACGAGACCAAGGGGCTCATCAGCAGCCGCCGCACCTCGGGCAACCAGCGTCGCTACAGCCGGGACACGCTGCGCCGCGTCGCCTTCATCCGGGCCGCGCAGCGGGTCGGCATCCCCCTCGCCACGATCCGCGACGCGCTCGCGGAGCTGCCGGAGGGGCGGACGCCGACGCGGACGGACTGGGCGCGGCTCTCGGAGACCTGGCGGGCCGAACTCGACCAGCGTATCCAGCAGTTGGGGCGGTTGCGGGATCACCTCACGGACTGCATCGGGTGCGGGTGCCTGTCGCTGGAGACCTGTGTCCTCACCAACCCCGACGACGTCTTCGGCGACCGCATCGTAGGCTCCCGCCTCCTCGGCGAACGCCGCCCCCCACGCTGAACCTGGCCTCCAGGCCTCACCTGGCCTCCAGGCCTTGGCGGCGCTACAAGGCGGGCCCCTGCCGCCCGGACGCCCCCGTCGAACGCCCCGGCGGCCAGGCGCGGCTCTTCCCCCACCCACCCGCCCTCCCACTGCGCTGCCCCGATTCTTCCCACGGCCCTGTCAGCACACGCCCCCACACGGCCCTGGCTAACCGGCGGAACTCTTCCCCCACCCCCCGCCCCCACCGACGCAGCGGCCGACAGACCTGCGAGCCGTAAGCCGCGCGACCCGCTGGGCCGGTCCGGACCGGGCCGGTCCGCCGGGGTGGTACGGGTGGGCGGGTGGGAAGCCCCGCCTCGGCGGGCGGCCGGCAGACGGGAGCGGGGGGCCAACAGGGGGCGTGGGGGAGCACGGCGTACGTGTCGCGGCTCCGCCGGCGGTAGTCAGCAAGGGGTTCCTGTCGGCCTGCCCTGCCGAGGAGGTCACATGAAGGTGCTCGGTCGTGTGTCCGTGACACGCGCCGCGACGAGCCTGTTCAGCCTGTGCGGAGCCGGGACGGCAGTCGAGGTCCCGATCGGCTCCACGGCGTCCGGCGGCAATGGCAGTGGCGGTGGCAGTAGCAGCGGCAGTGGCATCGGCCCCGGCGCCGCCGCCGGGGCCGTCGGCGGAGGGATCGCCTCGGGGGCCGAGGGCGCGGGCAGCGGCGTCGGTTCGGCCGCCGGTGGCACCGGCGGCGGTCTCCCGACCCTCGGTGTCTGAGGGGCACCCGTGCGCGGGCTGCCGCCGAGGATCCGTCGGGCAGGCTTGGCCGCGGGTCTGAGGGGCCGTGCGCGGGCTGCCACCGAGGATCCGTCGGACAGGCCTGGTCGCGCGTCGGCGACGGTCCGCGTCCGCCCGCTCCGGGGCCAACGGCCCCGGCGGTTCCCCCCAGCGGCCCAGCCCACCGCCGTCCGGCTCGCCGCCCGACGCCGCCACCGAATGAGCGGCGGTCAAGGGGTGCCACGTCACCAGGTGGCAGCACGGAGCCCGCGCCCGCGGGCCGGGGCGCCGATTCCCCCGTGCCCGCCCGGTCGGCCGGGCACCACGCCTGCCTCAGCAGGCGCTCCGCGCCCCCGAGGAGCCCCATGCGCACGTTGACCGACCCGTCGGCCCGGCTGCGGTCCCTCACCGGCTTGCGGTTCGTCGCCGCGCTGGCCGTGTTCGTGTGCCACGCCGCGCTCGTGACCGCGCCGGAAGGCGGCTCGGCCCCCGTGGCGCTCTTCCTTCTGGGGCCGGTGGGGGTCTCGCTGTTCTTCGTGCTCAGCGGTTTCGTCCTCGCGTACTCCGCGCGTGGCACGGATACGGCCAAGGCCTTCTGGCGGCGGCGCGTCACGAAGGTCTACCCCAGCCACCTGGTCGTGTGGGCGGGCTGCATGCTGCTCTTCCGAGCGGCGGGCATGCCCCGGTTCGGCAACGGCCTGCCCTACGTCACCCCCGGGCTCCCCGGCGACCTGACCAACGCCCTGCTGCTCAACACCCTCGTCCCCCGGCCGGACTTCTTCACCGGCGGCAACGACGTGACGTGGTCCCTCACCTGTGAACTCCTCTTCTACCTGCTGTTCCCGCTGCTGTACCCGGTCGTCGCCAGGATCCGTCCGCAGCGCCTGCCCGCCGCCGCGGCGGGTGCCGTGGCCGCGGCCTGGACCGTCCCGCTGATCGCCCTGGGCCTGGGCGGGCGGCCGCTGCCAGGCGGCTTCCTGGGCGGCAACATCACCGACGTCCAACTGGGTGTCGTCTACGCCTTCCCACCGTCGCGGCTGCCGGAGTTCGTCCTCGGCATGGTCCTGGCCCGACTGCACCGGCACGGCTGCGCGGCCCGCGTCGGCCTCCTGCCGTCCGTGGCGCTGGTGGCCGCGTGCCTGCTGACCGGCATCGCGGTGCTGCCCCGCCCCTTCCTCCTCGCCGCGGCCACCCTCGTGCCCGTGGCCCTGATCGTCCGGACCGTGGCCACCTCCGAGGCCCGGGGCACCCTGCCGTGGCTGCGCACCCCGGCCGCCGTGCTTCTGGGCGAGGTGTCGTACGCCTTCTACCTCATCCACAGACCCGCCCTCGCGGCCGTCGAGCACTACGGGAACCAGGGCACGGCGGTCACCGTCTGCGGCGGCCTCCTGCTCGCTCTGCCGGCCTCCTGGCTGCTGTACGTCCTGGTCGAAAGACCCTGTTGCACGCGCTGGGCGCGGAGCGGACGTCGGCCCCCGCCCGCCCGGACACCAGCGGCGGCGGAATGCCGGTGCCCTGAGCCGTCGCCCGACGCACGGGTGGCGTTGACCGACGCGAGCCGTGAGCGCGGACCGAGCCGTCGCCGCCGGAGCGCACGCCGGCCGAAGCGGGAAGGAAGGCCAGACCGATGACGAGGACGACACAGTCCCGCGAGACCCGGGCCGACGGCACGCCCGTGCTGGTCATCGGGGCGGGACCCAGTGGCTTGGCCGTGGCGGCGATGCTGCGGCGGTGGGGCGTGCCGGCACTCGTGCTGGAGCGCGGCGAGGGCGTGGGGACCAGCTGGGCCCTGCGCTACGACCACCTCCGCCTGCACACGGCGCGGGGCAGGTCCCGGCTGCCCGGCCTTGCGCCGCCGCGCGGGTGCGGCACCTGGATGGGGCGGGACGACTTCGTGCGTTACCTGGAGCGCTACCGCGACCACCACCGGCTCCGGGTGCGGCTGGGGACCGCGGTGCGGAGGATCGAGCCCGGCGCGGCCGGCGCGGGTGAGCGGTGGCGGGTGCACACCGGTGACGCCGTGCTCGCGGCGCGCGCGGTGGTGGTGGCGACCGGGCGCTGCCACACCCCTCGGGTCCCCGACTGGCCGGGGCGGGACGGGTTCACCGGTGCGCTGCTGCACTCGGCCGACTATCGCGGGCCCGCGTCCTACCGGGGGCGCTCGGTGCTGGTGGTGGGCGCGGGGAACAGCGGTACGGAGATCGCGAGTGTGCTGGCGGGCGAAGGCGCGGGGAAGGTGTGGCTGGCCGTGCGGACGCCGCCGAACATCCTGCCGCGCGCCTCCAGCCGGTGGCAGGCGGCGGGGCGCCTGATGGGGGCCTTCCCGCTGGCCTGGCGCGACCGTTCCGCACTCCTGACCCAGCGGTGCACGGTGCCCGATCTCACCTCCTTCGGCATCGCCCGGCCCCAGGCGGGCCCCTTCACCCGCAACGCACGGGAGGGGAACAACCCCGTGCTCGACCACGGGTTCGTCGCGGCGGTGCGCACCGGACGGGTCCGGCCCGTGGCGGCCGTCGCCGGGTTCGACGCGGAGCGGGTGGTACTGGCGGACGCCTCCGTCCTGACTCCGGACACCGTGATCGCCGCGACCGGTTACCGCCCTGGGCTCGAAGAGCTGCTGCCCGGCATCGACGTACTGGACCGGTCCGGCCACCCCGTGGTCCACGGGGCACACACCTCCGCCGCCGCTCCGCAGCTGTACTTCGCCGGCTTCACCAACCCCCTCAGCGGCGCGCTGCGTCAGGCCGGTGTCGAGGCGCGGGGCATCGCCCGGGCCATCGCGTCGGCGCGCGACCCCGTGCCCGCCCAGCGGCGCGCGGCCCAGGACCCCGCCGCCCGGCGGAGCACCGCCCGATGACGCGGGACGCGACCCACGAACCGGCGGGCGAGGCACGGAACGCCCGCCCCTCAGCACACCATTGGACACAGGACCGACTCATGGCTTCCTCACCTGCCGGCCTCAGCGTAGGAACACCTCCCGGTGCCTGGCCCCTCGTCGGGCACGCGGCCGACCTCGCGCGAGCCCCCCTCGACGTCCTGACCTGCCTGCCCGAGCACGGCGACCTGGTCGAACTCCGCGTCATGGGACGGCGCCTGTACTTCCCCTGCCACCCCGAGCTCGTCTGGCAGGTCCTCACCGACGACCGCACCTTCGACCGGACCGGCCCCATGTGGACGACCACCCGCCGCCTGCTGGGCAACGGCCTGGCACTGCGCTCCCGGCAGGACCACCGCAGCTCCCGGCGGGCCGTCCAGCCGAGCTTCCACCACGCCCTGCTCCGGCACCAGGCCGCGCTCATGGAGGAGGAGATCACCGCCACCACGGCGGAGTGGCACGACCACCAGCACGTCGACCTGTACGCCGCGCTCGTCGGCACGGCCGTGCGGACCGTCACGCGTGCCCTGTTCGCCTCCCGCGCCCCGCGCGAGGCGCTCGCGGACCTCCAGCGCCACGCCGTAGCCGTCATCGACACCGGGCTGTGGCGGCTCGCCGCTCCCCGTCCCCTCCGCGACCTGGGACTGTCACGGCTGCGCCGCCTCACGCACACCATCAGCGAGCTGCGCCGCAGCCACGGCGCCACAGCGGGCGACGGCATCGTCGCGCGGCTGGAACAGGCCATGCCGGCCGCCTCCGACCGGGACATCGCCGAGGAAGTGGTGTCGCTGTACCTGGGAGCCACCGACACCTCGGCCCTCGCCGTCTGCTGGGCGCTGCACCTCCTCACCCGCCATCCCGCCGACGCCCGCCGCCTGCACCGCGAACTCGAAGAGACCCTGCACGGACGCGGCGCCCGCTACAGCGACCTGCCCCGCCTGCCCCGCACCGGAAGAGTCGTCGCGGAGGCACTGCGCCTCTACCCGCCGGCATGGTTCGTGTTCCGCTGTACGACGCGACCCGTCGAGCTGGCCGGGAAGCACCTGCCCACCGGCAGCACCGTCGTGGTCTGCCCCGCGGCCGTCCACCGCAACCCGGCACTGTACGAAGACCCCTCGGCGTTCGACCCCGACCGCTGGCTCCCCGACCGGGCCGCTCCCCGGCGCGGCGCGTACGTGCCCTTCGGGGCGGGAGCCCGCAAATGCGTCGCGGAGCACTTCGGCACGACCCAGGCCGTCCTGACCCTGGCCACCCTCGTGCACCTGTGGGACCCGCGGCCCACGGCCAGGACCGACGGCCGCCCCGCGCACTTCGCCGCCATGCTCAAGCCCCGCCGCTTCGTCCTGGAGGTCCGCGCCCGACGCACACCGGACTAGTACGGCGACGGTGCGCGCCGCGCGTCCGCCGGGGCGGCAGGGGTGGGAAGGCCCCGCCGAGGCGCGGCCACGGAGGGCAGCCCGGCCACGCGGCGGCGCCCCGCCGCGGCCCCGCCTACAGGGCCAACGCCGCGCTCACCAACTCCGCGTTGGACGCCCCCCGCCCCCCGTCCGGCAGGACCAGCGTGTCCTCGAACCCCACCCGCCGCCCCAGCCCCAGCCGCCCCGCCAGGGCGAGCACCGGCCAGGCCCCGCCCTCCTCGCCGTGCAGCAGGACCGGCCGCCCGTGCGCGGGGCCGATCCGGTCGAGCAGGGCCCGGGCGGAGTCCTCCGCGGTCGCCGGGTCGTGGTCGGTGACCTCCGCGAGGACCCGCAGGACCCGCGGCCCGAGCGGAGACGCCGCGAACCGCTCGGGGCCGTCCGTACCGGACCAGAGCCCCGCCTCCACGCCGACCCCCCGTTCGAGCAGCGCCCGCGCCACGTCCTCCGCGCCCGGCTCGTGCCAGTTCACCGAGGCGTGGTCGGGCAGCACCGTCCACTCCCGCACCCGCGCGGCCCGCGCCGCCGGATCGGGCTCGGCCCACGCCCCGGTGGTCACCCCGACGGGCACGGTGACGGCGGCGCGGATCGCCACCAGGGCGGCCGCGACCGCACCCGGCGCGACCGAGTCCTTTCCGCACGGGCTTTTGGGGTGTACATGTACGTCACGCGCTCCGGCGGCGACGGCCCCGGCCGCCGACTCCGCCAGCGCGGCGGGCGACAGCGGCACGGCCGCGCCGTCGCCCGCGGTACGCGCACCGTTCAGACACACCTGCAGGAGCGTGGCGCCGTCTCGAAGCATGACGCCATGACACCACACCACGGGGAGGGCTGATGAGCGTCGCCGTCTGCTCGTTGAAATGGGAATCGGCACGGTCGGGCCCGCAGCGGATCACGTACGACAGCGACGGGTACCACCTGGTGCGGTTCCCGTACGAAGTGGGAGAGGAGGCCTACGACCCCTGGCACATGCACGACCCGGCGCACGGGGGCACCAAGCCGTCGAAGTTCCCCGACGCGCGCTCGGGGCTGATCTGGCCGAGTCACGACGGGTGGGCCACGCTGACAGCACTGGTCTTCTGGCACCCCGACGGCAGGCCATCGGAGTACCGCGCCCGCTTCGTGCGCGACCCGCTGAACCTGTCGACGGGCTACGACTCCACCGCCACCACCGACACCGTGCCCACCCGCGGCGGTCAGTACCGCGCGTACATGTGGCAGATGTTCGTGCACCCCGGAACACCGGTGGGCCTGAAGATATCCGCGCGCGCACCCGGCGACGTGAAGCTCGCCGCGCCGCTGATGCTGGCCGAGTTCAAGGTGGCCATCCAGACGGACGTCATCAGGCCCTGAGCTCCCCGGGCCCTCAGACGGCCACGAGCGACCGCGACCGCCGGGACCGCGAGCGCCGCACCGCCTCTGACGTGAGCACCGGCGCGGGCACCACGATGCCGCAGCCGGTGCAGACGGGACCCGACGACGGTTCGTGCGCCAGGCCGTAACGCCATTCGAGGTCCGTGTCGCCGCACACGGGGCAGGCGGCGCCCGGCTCTCGCTCCAGTGCGGTGATGAGCCGGCGGAGGACCTCGGCGAGCGGCGCGGACGGATGCACGTCGGGGTCGTCGCACCAGGCGATCCCGTGCCCGCCCCACGTGCACCGGTGCCAGTCGTCCACGCTGCCCGGCCGACGCAGGCCGTCGTGCTTCTCCTTGCGCCGCCGGCGCGCGAAGTCCTCCTCGTAGGCGAGCCACACGTCGCGGGCCGCCTCCAGCTCGTCGAGCGCGGCCACCAGCCGCGCCGGATCGGGCGACCGGTCCTCGGGGCCGAACCCCGCCCGGGAGCACAGGTGGTCCCAGGTCGCCCGGTGGCCGTAGGGGGCGAATCTCTCCAGGCACTTGCGCAGTGAGTACCGGCGCAGCGCCAAGTCGCACTGCGGATCACGTACCTGTCTCGCGAGACTCCGGAATCCGGCCATCGCCCTGCACCTCCGTCAGACGTTCTCGGACGTCGCCAGTGACCCAGCGGACATCGAGTAGACGTATCGACAAGCGATTTGGTGCCATCCGATTTCCGATGGCTTCTCATCAGCGCGTTCCCCGCGGGTCCCCGTCAATGCGTGAGCAATGTGGAGGTGCCGTGGCGGCGGCCCCCGCGGGCACCCCGCGAGCGGCCGGACACCTGCCGCCCCCGCCGCCCGGCGAGCGGCAGGACCGCCCTCGCCCCGGGCCGGGGTGCGGCGACGGTGAAAAGGCCGGCCCCGCGCGTCTTCAAGGTTCGGCAACCCGGCAGTAACCTCCGCCGCGACGGCCCGACGGCCCCCGGAGGAGCATCCATGCGACGACGCAGCGCACGGCTCAGATCCCTCACCACAGCGGCGGCCCTGGCCCTCGGCGCCGCCCTGCTGCTCCCGCCCGGCCCCGGCGCGACCGCCGCCGCCCAGCCGGCCGCCGCGCGGCAGGCCCCGCCACCGACCACCCCCGCACGGCCCGCCGCGGCGCCGCCCGCCGCCCCCGCCCACTGCGGCGGCCGGTGCGCCGACATCCTGCCGCCCGGCACCAACGGCAGCGCCACCCTCGCCGAGATCCTCAGCCACCGCCTGCTCGGCACCCGGCCCGCCCACGCGGACGACCAGCTGGGCCCCTACGACGCCCTCGCCACCGCCCACCCCTCGCTGACCGACGACAAGCTCGGCGCGTTCTTCGGCGACGCCTCCTTCGGCGTCGCCCCGGACCAGGTCGCCTCCGTCACCCGGCCGCGCGCCGACGTGACGATCACCCGGGACAAAAAGTACGGCATCCCGCACGTCCAGGGCACCACCCGCTACGGCACCGAGTTCGGCGCGGGCTACGCGGCGGGCCAGGACCGGCTGTGGCTCATCGACCTGTTCCGGCACATCGGCCGCGGGCAGCTCACCCCGTTCGCAGGCGGCGCCCCGGCCAACCAGGGCCTGGAGCAGCAGTTCTGGCCGCAGGCCCCGTACACCGAGCAGGACCTGGAGCGGCAGGTCGCGTACATCAGGGACACCCGGGGCGAGCGCGGCCGGCAGGCCATGGCGGACGCCCAGGCGTACGTCGACGGCCTCAACGCCTACCGCCGGAAGGCCAAGGACAGCCGCACCTTCCCCGGCGAGTACGTGCTCACCGGCAAGATCGACGCGATCACCAACGCGGGCGAGATCGAGCCCTTCAAGGTCACCGACATGATCGCCCTGGCCTCCGTGGTCGGCGGCCTGTTCGGCAACGGCGGCGGCGGAGAGGTCGAGTCCGCGCTCTCGCTGCTCGCCGCGCAGCGGACGTACGGCGTCGAGAAGGGCACCGAGGTCTGGGAGGACTTCCGCGCCCGCAACGACCCCGAGACGGTGCAGACCCTCCACGACGGCAGCCGCTTCCCGTACGCGGGCAGGCCGGAGCACGCGCGCGGCACCGCGCTGCCCGACCCGGGCTCGGTGCGGCGCGAGCAACTGGTGTACGACCGCGAGGGCGGCGCGCGGACCCCGGCCAAGGCCCCCGTGAGAGCACCGCGGAAGCTCAGGCCCTTGCAGGGCGTGTACGACGACGGGGTGCTGCCCGCCGACCTGTTCGGCAGGGCCGCCGCCGGGCGCAAGGGCATGTCCAACGCCCTCCTGGTCTCCGGGAGGCACACCGCGAGCGGCCACCCCGTCGCCGTGTTCGGCCCGCAGACCGGCTACTTCGCGCCGCAGTTGCTGATGCAGCAGGAGCTCCAGGGACCCGGCATCAGCGCGCGCGGCGTGTCGTTCGCGGGCGTCGGCATGTACGTCCAGCTCGGCCGGGGCCAGGACTACGCGTGGTCGGCGACCTCCGCGACCCAGGACATCACCGACACCTACGCCGTGGAGCTGTGCGAACCCGGCGGCGGAGACCCCACCAAGGAGTCGGCGCACTACCGCTACCGGGGCGCCTGCACGCCCATGGAGAAGCTGGAGCGCAGGAACGCCTGGAAGCCCTCGCTCGCCGACTCCACGGCCGCGGGCTCCTACCGCATGCGGGTGTTCCGCACCAAGTACGGCGTCGTCACCCACCGCGCGACCATCGGCGGCACACCCGTCGCGTACGTCTCGCTGCGCTCCACCTACCGCCACGAGGCCGACTCGATCATCGGCTTCCAGATGCTCAACGACCCGTCGTACGTCACGGACGCCGCGTCCTTCCAGAAGGCGGCCCAGCACATCTCCTACGCCTTCAACTGGTTCTACGCCGACGCCCGCGACATCGCGTACTACAACAGCGGCGCCAACCCCGAGCGCGCGCCGGACGTCGACCCGAACTTCCCCGTCCGGGCCGAACCGGCCTACGAGTGGCGGGACTTCGACCCCGAGAACAACACCTCCGCGCTCACGCCCCCGGCCGCGCACCCGCAGTCGGTCAACCAGGACTACTACATCTCCTGGAACAACAAACAGGCCACCGACTACACCTCCGGCGGCTTCGGCATGAGCGCCGTGCACCGCGGCGACCTGCTCGACGACCGGGTCAGGAAGCTCGTCGCGGACGGCGGCGTCACCCGGGCCTCCCTCACCCGCGCCATGGCCGAGGCGGCCGTCACCGACCTGCGCGGCGAACAGGTCCTGCCCGAACTCCTCGAGGTCATCCGCACCCGGGCCGTCGACGACCCCGCGCCGGCCAGAGCCGTGGAGCAACTGGAGGCCTGGCGCGCGGCGGGGGCCCGGCGCGTGGAGACCGCCCGGGGCTCGCACGCCTACACCCACCCCGACGCCGTCCGGCTCATGGACGCCTGGTGGCCGAGGCTCGTCGAGGCCGCCTTCCGGCCCGGGCTCGGGGCGGACCTGTACGGGGCGCTCACCGCGCAGCTCGGCGTGGACGAGCCGCCCTCGGCGGGGCACGGGCCGACCGGCGCGCACGCCGGGTCCGCCTTCCAGTACGGCTGGTGGGGCTACGTCGACAAGGACCTGCGCACCGTGCTCGGGCGGCCCGCCGAGGGCTGGAGCCGCACCGCGTACTGCGGCGGCGGCTCGCGCGACGCCTGCCGCGAGGCGCTCCTGGCCACCCTGAAGCAGGCCGCGGCCGCCCCGGCGTCCGAGGTCTACCCCGGCGACGGGACCTGCGCGGCAGGCGACCAGTGGTGCGCGGACGCGGTGATCCACCGCCCCGTCGGCGGCATCACGCACCGCGCCGTCCAGTGGCAGAACCGGCCGACGTACCAGCAGGTGGTGGAGTTCCCCCGGCACCGCTGAGCCCGCGCCCCGCCGAGCCCGGGCACGGCCTCGCCCCCGCGGGACCCCGCGGGGGCGCTCAGGCCCCGGCGATCCGCCCGGCGGCGCAGACCACCCGCGCCAGCTCCTCGTGGCAGATGTCGCTGTGCGCCCCGCTGGGCGGGCCGCCGCGCCGGACCACCGCGGCGGCGTCCACGCTGACGCAGCCGCGCCGGGGCAGGGCGGCGCCGAGCCGTACGCGCGCGGCGCCGTCCACGGCCTTGACCCCGTCGAAGCCGACGGCGCCCCACCGCTCCCACAGGCCCCGGAAGCTCGCGGAGTCCCCGGCGAGCTTGGAGGCGAGCGGATACAGCCTGCCGAGGGCGTCGTCGTGGCGGGAGAAGCAGGCGACGAGCGGCCCGTCGACGCGCGCGGGCACCCGGCGCAGGGCGCCGCCGCGCGACCGGTCGTGCGGGAGCCGCTCGCTGAACGCGTAGTGCGAGAACGCCCCTTGCAGCAGCGTCACCGACGCCACGCAGCCCGCGCCCGCGGGCAGCCCGCGCACCGCGTACGACACGAGCCGGGCGCCGAAGCTGTGCCCGACCAGGTGCACCCGCAGCCCCGGCACGTCGGCCGCGAGCAGCCCGAGCGCCGGGCCGAGGCCGAGCTGGCCGACGGTGCCCGCGCGGCGCTTCATCGTGTAGTAGGAGGCCTGCCGCAGCAGTTCCCGGGCGCCGTGCCACAGGCGGTCCCGCGGCCCGCCGAGGAGTTCCGGGTGGCCGGTGCTCTCCAGTGCGGCGACGAGCACCTCGCAGACCTCGACCGCGTCGTCGGTGAGCATCGCGGGCTCGCCCGCGCCGGTGTCGTCGGCGAACTCGTGCAACGGGCTCGTCTCCCGCACGGCCACCAGGTCCCGGACGTGCCGCGCGAACTCGTCCACGCGGGAGCGGACCGCGGAGCGCTCCTGGAGGAGGCGCGCGAGGCGGTCGAGCCGG
Organism: Streptomyces sp. CC224B; assembly: GCF_030010595.1. Taxonomy (NCBI): domain Bacteria; kingdom Bacillati; phylum Actinomycetota; class Actinomycetes; order Kitasatosporales; family Streptomycetaceae; genus Streptomyces; species Streptomyces sp. CC224B. The sequence continues at coordinate 27,932 of NZ_JASCXL010000066.1, forward strand.
TCCGCCTGCTCGGGCCCCGGGAAGAGCCGGGCGAGCAGCCGCCGCGTGGGCTCGTCCAGCGTGGGCGGGGCGGCGGCCTGCGGGGGCGCCGCGGCCCCGGACGGCACGGACGGCTCGGCGTACGGACCCCCGGTCGGCTCGAAGTCGGGAATGCGCTCCCGCGGGAAGCGCATCGCGGGCCACAGCACCCCGGTGTGGCCGAGGCGTACGCCCGGGCCCGTGATGCGGGCGAACGGCGCGAAGAACCGCCCGTGCAGGCGGCGGGCGAGCGCCTGGTCGTTGTTCCAGCCGTGCGCGAACACCAGCAGGTCGGTGATCCGCGCGGCCTCCGCCCCGGAGAGCAGCCGGTCGCGCTGCCCGGGGTGGACGTCGCCGTCGGCGTCGAAGGTCAGGTCCCAGTAGGGTTCCACGCCCGCATCGTCCCGCCGCCCGCGGCCCCTGGCCAGATCCGCGGCGGGCCGTCTCGCTGGTCACGGCTCACGGCTCACGGCTCACGGCTCACGGCCGCTGCCGGTGCGCCGCCGTGACGTCGTGCAGGTGGATCAGCACGTCGTGCGAGGGCCCGAGCGCGACGCGGTACGGCCCGTCGGGCCAGCCCGCGCCGATCGTGTACGTCGGCCGGGCCGTGCGCAGCCAGGCGCGGGCGGCCCCCGGGACCGTGCGCAGGTCGACGTAGAAGTCCTCGTGGCGGACCCGGTCGAGGGTGTACTCGTTCATGTCCCGCGTCGCCGGGGGCACCGAGAACGTCTTCCACGGCGTCCCGCCGTCCGGCATCGCCAGGAACGCGCCCCGCTCGAAGGTGAAGCCCACGCTCACGTACTTCGTCCCGAGCCGGTCGCGCAGGAAGGCGCCCTGCATCTTCGGGTAGCGCGGGTCGTGCGAGACGTACGCGACATGGGAGTTGTGCGCGGACAGCAGCACCTTCGTCCCCGTGTACCGCTGCCACCAGGCGGTGTTCTCCGCCATCAGCCGGTCGCGGTAGAGCATGGCCCGCCGGTCCCCGTCGGGCGTGTGCAGCGCGAAGGAGTAGAGCGTCGCCGTCTGCCGCACGGACCGGGCGTGCTGCAGGGCCAGCGCGAACCGCTCGCCGCCGTGCCGGGGCCGGCGCTCCTCCAGGAGCCGGTACGCCGTCGTCGCCCGGCGTGCCAGACGCTCGCGCTCCGCCCGCGGCAGGCCCATGTGCGCGTCGCCGTCCGCCAGGCGCCGCAGCGGCGCGTACAGCTCCGTGATCCGCGGCAGCAGGTCCGGCTCGTGGCGCCGTACGTAGTCCGCGACGCCGTCGAAGAGCTCCGGGCCCGTCTCGGGGTAGTTCAGGTCGTTGCCCATGAAGCGCAGCGGGCGGTGCGGGTGCCGGTCGTTGTAGGCCCGCATCCAGGTCAGCAGCGCCACGTACTCCTCGGTGTCCCAGGGGGTCTTCGCCAGCTCGCGGTGGACGAGCGCGCGCACGTCGCCCGGCCCGCCGCGCACATAGGCGTCGAAGCGCAGCCCGGTGGTCCAGCTCACCTCCTGGGCGAAGGTGGTGAAGCCCTTCTCCTCGACCAGGTGGCGGAAGACCCGGTGCTTCATCGTGAAGAACTCGTGCGACCCGTGCGTGGCCTCGCCCAGGCCCACCACCGTGGCGCCGCCCGCCATCGCGGCCAGTGGCCGCAGATCCGTCGTGGCGCCCTCCGGGCCGGTGGAACGCAGCGGGTGCGCGACACGCTCCAGCGCCCGCACCGGGTCGTCCCCGCGGGCCGCCGCGTGGGCGGCGGCTGCGTGGGCCTCGGCACGGGCCGCCGAGCGGGCCTCGGCATGGGCCTCCGCGTGGGCGGACTCCGGGGCGACGAGGGCGCCGGCCCCGGCCGCGGCCACCAGCAGCGGGACCACGGTGCGACGCCCCCTCCGTGCCGCCCCCACCCGTCGTGCCGGTCGTGCCGGTCGTTTCCGTCGTGCCATGGCTGATCACTCCTCACCTCGCGGCCGGTGCGCGCTGCTCGCGCCGGAGATCACGATTCCGGAGCGGGCACGCCCGTCACCAGCCGGAAGGCACCCGGACCGGCAGGGGGGACCACGCCCCGCGAGGGCTACCGGTTTACCGGTAGGCGCCCTTCCACGGCTCCATACCGACCGGTTAGTCTGCTGCCGCGGCGTGCCGTGCGGCACGGGCACCGAGGCCGAAGAGGAGAGATCGTCCGTGGAGAGCTTGCGCGACAAGTCCGTCGTCGTCACCGGCGCGGGAGACGGGATCGGGGCCGCGCTGGCCCGCCGCTTCGCCGCGGCCGGCGCCCGCGTCGCCGTCAACGACCTGGACGCCGCCAAGGCCGCGGCCGTCGCCGAGGAGGTCGGCGGGCTCGCCGTGCCGGGCGACGCCCGCGACGTGGTGCCCGACGCGCTGGCCGCGCTCGGCGGCACGGTCGACGTGTACTGCGCCAACGCGGGCGTGCCCGCCCCCGGCACGGAGGCCGCCGACGAGCAGGTGTGGACCGGCGCCTGGGAGGTCAACGTCATGGCGCACGTACGGGCCGCGCAGGCGCTGCTTCCCCACTGGCTGGAGCGCGGGGAGGGCCGCTTCGTGTCCACGGTGTCCGCCGCCGGACTGCTCACCATGGTGGGTGCCGCGCCGTACAGCGTCACCAAGCACGGCGCCTACGCCTTCGCCGAGTGGCTCTCCCTCACCTACCGCCACCGGGGCGTCTCGGTGCACGCCGTCTGCCCCCAGGGCGTGCGCACCGACATGCTCACCGCCGCCGGGTCCGCGGGCGAACTCGTCCTCGCGCCCACCGCGATCGAGCCGGAGGACGTCGCCGACGCGCTGTTCGCCGGCATGGCCGAGGACCGCTTCCTGATCCTGCCGCACCCGGAGGTCGCCGCGTTCTACGAGCGGCGCGCCGCCGCCCCCGACGAGTGGCTCACGAGCATGAACCACATCCAGCAGAAATGGGAGGCGGCGCGGCTCCCGTAGCCGGCGGGTGGGAAGATCCTCCGGCGGGATCCGCGTTGTCACCGGGGACCGTACGAACGACCCGGAGCACCCCGTACAACCGGAGCGCCGGGCACAACCGGAGCACCCGGTACAACCGGAGCACCCCGTACAACGGGACGACGAAAGGCAGGTGGCGGCCAGTGGCCAGGACGACGGACGGGGACGGTACGCCCGTCCCGCAGCGGCTGCTCGCCGCCGCCACCCGGCTCTTCGCCGACCGCGGCTACGACCGCACGTCCGTGCAGGAGATCGTGGAGGCGGCCGGCGTCACCAAGGGCGCGCTCTACCACTACTTCGGCTCCAAGGACGACCTGCTGCACGAGGTGTACGCGCGCATGCTGCGGGTCCAGCAGGAGCGGCTCGACGCGTTCGCGGACGCGGACGCGCCGGTGGAGCGCCGCCTGCGGGACGCGGCGGCCGACGTCGTCGTCACCACCATCGCGAACCTCGACGACGCCGCCATCTTCTTCCGGTCCATGCACCACCTCAGCCCCGAGAAGCACAAGCAGGTGCGGGCCGAGCGGCGCCGCTACCACGAGCGCTTCCGCGCGCTGGTCGAGGAGGGCCAGGAGGCGGGCGTCTTCTCCTCGGCGACCCCCGCGGACCTGGTGGTGGACTACCACTTCGGCTCCGTCCACCACCTCTCCACCTGGTACCGCCCCGACGGCCCCCTGACCCCCCGCCAGGTGGCGGACCACCTGGCGGACCTGCTCCTGCGAGCGCTACGGCCGTGACGTGCCGCCACCGCTGTGGGCAATCGTTCCGCGGGGCGGAACGGGTGGGCACAGCCCGAGGTGCCGCCCCGCGGGGGACCAGGGCGGCACGACGGGGTCCGGCCCGGCCCGCGGCTACGCGAACCGCTTGAGCTCCCGCCGCGCCAGCGACCGCTGGTGCACCTCGTCGGGCCCGTCGGCCAGCCGCAGCGTCCGCGCCGCGGCCCACAGCTCCGCCAGCGGGAAGTCCTGACTCACCCCGCCCGCCCCGTGCACCTGCACGGCGTGGTCCAGGATGTCCACCACCGCCCGCGGGGTGGCGATCTTGATGGCCTGGATCTCCGTGTGCGCGCCCTTGTTGCCCACGGTGTCCATCAGCCACGCCGTCTTCAGCACGAGCAGCCGCAGTTGCTCGACCGTGACGCGCGCGTCGGCGATCCACTGCTGGACCACACCCTGCGCGGCCAGCGGCTTGCCGAAGGCCGTACGGCCCACGGCCCGCGCGCACATCAGGTCGATGGCCCGCTCGGCCATGCCGATGAGCCGCATGCAGTGGTGGATGCGGCCGGGACCGAGCCGCGCCTGGGCGATGGCGAAGCCGCCGCCCTCCTCGCCGACGAGGTTCTCCACGGGCACGCGGGCCTCGTCGAAGACGACCTCCGCGTGGCCCCCGTGGTAGTGGTCCTCGTACCCGTACACCGTCATGGCGCGGCGCACCTCGACGCCGGGGGTGTCGCGCGGCACCAGGACCATCGACTGCTGGCGGCGGACGTCCGGGCCGTGCGGGTCGGTCTTGCCCATGACGATGAAGACCTCGCAGTCAGGGTTCATCGCCCCGGAGATGTACCACTTGCGGCCGGTGATCACGTACGTGTCGCCGTCGCGCCGGATGCGCGTGGTGATGTTGGTGGCGTCCGAGGAGGCGACGTCCGGCTCGGTCATGGCGAACGCCGAGCGGATCTCGCCCGCGAGCAGCGGCCGGAGCCACCGCTTCCGCTGCTCCTCGGTGCCGAACTGGGCGAGCACCTCCATGTTGCCGGTGTCCGGCGCCGCGCAGTTGAGGGCCGTGGGCGCCAACTGCGGGCTGCGGCCGCTGATCTCGGCCAGCGGCGCGTACTGGAGGTTCGTCAGGCCGGCGCCGTGCTCGGTGTCCGGCAGGAAGAGGTTCCACAGGCCCTGGCGGCGGGCCTCGGCCTTCAGCTCCTCCACCACGGCGGGGGTGTCCCAGGGCGAGGCCAGCGCGGCGCGCTGCTCGTGGGCGACCCGCTCGGCCGGGTACACGTGCTCGTCCATGAAGGCGAGCAGCCTGCCGCGCAGCTCCTCGGTGCGGGCGTCGAACGCGAAGTCCATGGGTCGGGTCAGCCTTCCTGAAGGGTCGTGAGGCCGTGCTCGATGAACAGGGGCACCAGCTCGCCGATGCGGTCGAAGCCCGAGCCGACCGTCTGGCCCTGGGTGTAGCGGTAGTGGATGCCCTCCAGGATCACGGCGAGCTTGAACCACGCGAACGCCGTGTACCAGGGAACGGCGGACACGTCCCGCCCCGAGCGGGCGGCGTACCGCTCGACCAGCTCGGCCGGGTCCGGGTGCCCCGGGGCGCCCGCCGTGGTGCTGACGGGGGAGTCGGGCACCTCCAGGCGCACGCTGTACATCGCGAGCAGCCCCAGGTCCGTCAGCGGGTCGCCGAGCGTCGACATCTCCCAGTCGAGGACGGCCGCGATGCGGTCGGTCCCGTCCGAGGACTCGATGAGGACGTTGTCCAGGCGGAAGTCGCCGTGGACGACGGCGGGCGCGGGCGAGGCGGGCAGCGTCCGGCCGAGCGCCGCGTGCAGCTCGTCGATGCCGGGCAGCTCGCGCCCGCGGGAGGCCGCGAGCTGCTTGCCCCAGCGGCGGAGCTGCCGGTCGAGGAACCCCTCGGGCCGCCCGAAGTCCTCGAGGCCCACCTCCCGCGGGTCCACGGCGTGCAGGTCCACGAGCGCGTCGACGAGCCCGAGCACCACGGCCCGGGTGCGCTCGGGCCCGAGCGGCAGGAGCTGTTCGGCCGTGCGGTAGGGCGTGCCCGCCACGAACTCCATGACGTAGAACGGCGCCCCGAGGACCGCCTCGTCCTCGCACAGCAGCACCGGGCGCGGCACCGGCACCGCCGTCGGGTGCAGCGCGCTGATCACCCGGTGCTCGCGCCGCATGTCGTGCGCGGTGGCCAGCACGTGGCCCAGCGGCGGACGCCGTACCACCCAGCGGGCGTCGCCGTCCGTGACGGTGTACGTGAGGTTCGACCGGCCGCCCTCGATCAGGCGGGCCGTGAGCGGGCCCCGGCCGAGCAGCCCCGGGCGCGCGCGGTCCAGGTGGTCGCGCAGCCGGTCGAGGTCGAGGCCGGGCGGATGGTCAGCGCTCATGGCGGATCGCTCCTGATCGTTGCGGACGGGCGGCGGACAGGCGGACGGACGGTGCTTCGGCGTTCATGCACTTCGGCGTTCATGTGCGTCGGCGTTCATGTGCGTCGGCGTTCACCTGCGTCAGCGGTCATGTGCGTCGGCGTTCATGATGCCGACCAGTCGGTATGTCGTCCAGAGGGGGTGCCCGAACGTGATCAGGATCGCGGTGGCCGCCGGGGAGGCCGGGGTCGGCGGTTCAGCGGCCGCGAGCGGTGTGTCCCTGGTGGAGGGTGGCCATGGGGCGGCGCCTCCCAGGGGCGTGTGACTCGCTCAGGCTAGCCCTCGGTGCCCCGCCGCTCCCGCTGTGACAGCTTGGCCCGTAGTGCCGCGACGGCGTGAGGCGACGTGAGGCGAGCCCATGAAAGCGATCAGCTACAAGGCGTACGGCGGACCCGAGGTCCTGGAGTACGGCGAGATGCCCGACCCGAAGGTCGGCCCGGACAGCGTCCTGGTCAAGGTGCGGGCCGCGGCCGTCAACCCCGTCGACTACAAGTGCCGCCAGGGGCACCTCGACGGCATCCTGGACGCCGTCTTCCCGGTGATCCCCGGCTGGGACGTGGCGGGCGTGGTGGTCCAGCCCGGCGCCGCCGCCCCCGAGTTCACCGTCGGCGACGAGGTCATCGGCTACGTACGCGAGGACTTCCTGTCGCGCGGCACGTTCGCCGAGTACGTGGCGGCCCCGGTGCGCACCCTGGCCCGCAAGCCCCGCAACCTCGGCTTCGAGGAGGCCGCGGGCCTGCCGCTGGCCGGGCTCACCGCCTACCAGGTCGTGCGCGGGGCCCTCGCCGTGAGGGAGGGCGACGTCGTCCTGGTGCACGCGGCCGCCGGCGGCGTCGGCTCCTTCGCCGTCCAGCTCGCCCGGCACGCGGGCGCCCGCGTCATCGGCACCGCCGGCGAGCGCAACCACGCCTACCTGCGGGAGCTGGGCGCCGAGCCCGTCACGTACGGCGACGGCCTCGCCGACCGCGTGCGGGCCCTCGCCCCGGACGGCGTCGACGCCGCGTTCGACACCATCGGCGGCGACACGCTGCGCCTGTCCGCGGCCCTGCTCGCCCCCGGCGGCCGCCTCGCCTCGGTCGCCGACGGCGCCGTGCTCGGCCTCGGCGGCCGCTACTGCTTCGTCCGCCCGGACGCCGACGACCTGCACCACCTGTCCGAACTCGCCGAGCAGGGCGTCGTCACCGTCCACGTGGACGCGACGTTCCCGCTGGAGCGTGCGGCGGAGGCGCACCGCCTCAGCGAGGAGGGGCGCACCCGCGGCAAGATCGTGGTGACCGTCGACTGGGACGGCTAGGTCCACAACGGTCGCACCCGTTTCCGCCGGGGCACGGGAGCGGGCGCACCTCCCGGCGCCCGGGCGCTCACACCACCACAGCCACCCCGGACAGCGCCAGCGCCGCCGTGCACAGGGCCGCAGCCGCCGAGACGCCCGGCGTGAGCGCCCGCGGGCGGGGAGCCGTCAGCGCCGTCATCCTGCGGTGCGCCACCAGCAGGAAGCCGAGCCAGCACACCAGGCCCAGCGCACCCGCGACCGCCCCCGCCGCGGAGAGGCCCTCGTGCAGCGCCGACCGCACGGCGAGCACCGCGGCGACCGTGCACGCCAGCGTCGTACGCCGCCACGCCAGCCGGGTGCGCTCCGGCTGGAGCCCCGGGTCCCGCGCGGCACCGGCCCGCTCCGGCGGGGGCCCGGTGCCCCGCGCCGTGCCGCCCGGCCCCCTCACCGCTCCCACCCGAGCAGCACCACCGCCGCCATCGCCAGCGCGACCAGCGCCACCACGAGGCCGAGCAGCGCCGGGAAACGCGACACGGGCAGGTCCTCGCCGCGCCGCATGGCCAGCTCGCAGCGCGCCCAGTGGCCGCCCGCCCGCAGCGCGCAGAGCACCCCGGCGCCGAGCAGCGCGAGCGCGAGCCCGGCGCGGGCGGCCCACCGCAGGTCCGGCAGGAACTGGTCCACCGCGAAGCCGCCGCCGAGCAGCGCGAGCGCGGTCCGCAGCCAGGCCAGGAAGGTGCGCTCGTTGGCCAGCGAGAAACGGTAGTCCGGGGTGTCGCCCTCCGCCCGCAGCCGGGCAGGGCTGAACCACAGCCGCAGGCTCTGCACGAAGTTGCTCACCGTCGCACCCTAGGCGCCGGGGCCCACCGGGCCGCTCACCGCCCCGCGCCACCGGACGGGCCGTCTCCCGCACCGCCGTCCGTGCCGCCGTTCGCGCCACCGGACGGGCCGTCCCCCGCCGCGCGGAAGGCCCGCAGCCGCCGGTACGCCTCCAGGCCGTCCGGCACCCACTCCCACTCCCCGGCCCTGCGCGCGAGTTCCGCGTCCGTGAGGAAGTCGTGCCAGGCGACCTCCTCCACCTGCGGCCGCACCGGAAGCTCGCAGCGGACCTCGTACAGGTACGACCACCAGGTGCGGCCCGCGCCGTCGTCGAACAGGAACTTGAACAGCGGCACGGGCCGGGGGAGCCGCTCGACGCCCAGCTCCTCCCGGGCCTCGCGCAGGGCGGCGTCGTCGTAGGACTCGCCCGCGCCGACGACCCCGCCGACGAACATGTCGTACAGCGACGGGAAGACGAGCTTCGTGGCGGTGCGGCGGTGCACGAACACGCGCCCCGCGGCGTCCCTGGCCTCGACGAAGACGCACCGGTGGCGCAGCCCGCGGGCGTACACCTCACCGCGCGGGGCCTCGCCGACGACGCGGTCGTGCTCGTCGACGACGGGCAGCAGCTCGTCCGCCGGATTCGTGGTGTCAGCACTCATACGGGCCATCCTGTCAGGCGGCGGAACGGGCCGGGCCCCGGGCGCACCCGCAGGTCCCAGGGGCGCCTGCGCGCGCCCGGGGTGCCCTCCCCGGGAGCCGCCGGCGGCGACCCGCCCCCTCCCACTGGTTGACGCGGGCCCCCGCGCTCTCCAGGATCTGACCCACCAGTAACCCGGGAGAGGAAGCCGTCATGGCCTACGACGCGGACGTCATCGTGATCGGTGCGGGACTCGCCGGACTCACCGCCACCGCCGAACTCGTGCGCGCGGGCCGCCGGGTGATCCTCGTCGACCAGGAGCCGGAGCAGTCCCTGGGCGGGCAGGCCCACTGGTCCTTCGGCGGCCTCTTCCTCGTCGACTCGCCCGAACAGCGCCGCATGCGCATCAAGGACCACCGCGAGCTCGCCCTCCAGGACTGGCTGGGCACGGCCGCCTTCGACCGCGAGGAGGACCACTGGCCGCGCCAGTGGGCCACGGCGTACGTGGACTTCGCGGCGGGCGAGAAGCGCGCCTGGCTGCACGGCCTCGGCGTCCGGTTCTTCCCGGTCGTCGGCTGGGCCGAGCGCGGCGGGTACGACGCCCAGGGCCACGGCAACTCCGTGCCCCGCTTCCACATCACCTGGGGCACCGGGCCCGGCCTGCTCGCGCCGTTCGTACGGGCGGTGCGCGAGGGCGCCGCGCGCGGCCTCGTCCAGTTGAAGTTCCGCCACCGCGTCACCGGGCTCGCCCGCACCGGCGGCGTGGTCGACACCGTGAGCGGGGAGGTCCTCGAGCCGTCGGGCGTCGAGCGCGGCAGGGCGAGCAGCCGCGAGGTCACCGGCTCCTTCGAGTTCCGCGCCCAGGCCGTCGTCGTCACCTCCGGCGGCATCGGCGGCAACCACGACCTCGTCCGCGCCAACTGGCCCGCCCGCCTCGGCAGTCCGCCCGCGAAGCTGCTCTCCGGCGTGCCCGCGCACGTCGACGGCCTGATGCTCGGCATCACCGAGCGCGCGGGCGGGCACCTCATCAACCGCGACCGCATGTGGCACTACACCGAGGGCATCGAGAACTGGAACCCGATCTGGGCCCGGCACGGCATCCGCATCCTGCCCGGCCCGTCCTCGCTCTGGCTGGACGCGCGCGGCAACCGCCTGCCCGTCCCGCTGTTCCCGGGCTTCGACACCCTCGGCACGCTCAGCCACATCATGAGCACCGGGTACGACCACACGTGGTTCGTGCTCAACCGGCGGATCATCGGCAAGGAGTTCACCCTCTCCGGCTCCGAGCAGAACCCCGACCTGACCGGCAAGTCCGTGCGCGGTGTCATCGAGCGCGCGCGGGCCGACGTACCGGGCCCGGTGCGGGCCTTCATGGACCACGGCGTCGACTTCGTGGTCGAGAAGGACCTGGGGGCCCTGGTGCGCGGCATGAACGCGCTCACCAAGGAACCCCTCATCGACGAGGCCGCCCTGCACCGGACGCTCGCCGCCCGCGACCGCGAGATCGTCAACCCCTACACCAAGGACCTCCAGGTCACCGCCATCCGCGGCGCGCGCAGGTTCGTCGGCGACCGGCTGATCCGCTCCGTCGCGCCGCACCGGATGCTCGACCCCGGGGCGGGCCCCCTCGTCGCCGTCCGCCTGAACATCCTCACGCGCAAGACCCTCGGAGGCCTGGAGACCGACCTGGACGCACGCGTCCTGCGGGAGGGCGGCGAGCCGCTGCCCGGCGTCTACGCGGCGGGCGAGGCGGCCGGGTTCGGCGGCGGCGGGGTGCACGGCTACCGCTCCCTGGAGGGCACCTTCCTCGGCGGCTGCCTCTTCTCGGGGCGCGCGGCGGGCCGTGCGGCGGCCAGGTCCGTGAGCTAGCACCCGCCCGGCGGCCAGGTCCGTGGGCCGGAATCCGCCCGGCGGCCCCACGCGACGGATCCGCCCGCCGGACCGGCGCGGCGCCGCGAGGGGCGCGTGACGCCGCTGGTGAACCGCGGTGCCCTGCCGCAAACGGTGGAGGAGTCCCGCAGGTTGTGTGGGAGGTGTGTCAAGACGCGGGAGGCGCCCGGGCCTTGACGTGGAGCGCTGCCTACCGGTTGGCTGTGCGTGATCGCCTGCCCACCTACCGCGTCTGGGAGGACGCCCGCGGTGTCCCCACCCCCACCCCTCGGTCGCTCTCGCAAACGTTCGGCCCACGTCTTCGACGCCGCCCTCGACGACGCCGAACTCGTCGCCGCGCGCGCCGCGTTGGCGCTGGGACGCTGGGGCGAGGTGCGCGAGCTGCTCGCCGCCACCGGCGACGACTGGGACCGGCGCGGCCACCGCTGCGACGTCCTCGCCCGCGAGCCCACGACCACCGCCTGGGCCCGTGACTGGCGCCTCGCGGAACCGGAGAGCGCCGACGCCGTCGTGCTGCTCGCCTTCGCCGCCGTACACGGCGCGTTGCGCGGCAAGGGCCGCTCCGAGAAGGCCCGCACCGCCTGCCGCGAGGCCGCGGCGCGCGTCCCCGCCGACCCCACGCCGTGGCTCGCGCTGCTGCTCCTGGAGCGCTCACTGGGCCACGAGGAGGACGTCGTACGCCTCTTCGACGAGGTCAGGCACCGGCACCCCGAGCACCACCACGCCCACCACCTGATGGTCGCCCGGCTCGCCGAGCGGCGCCCCGGCGCGGGCCAGGACCCGCTGCACGAGGTGTACGACTTCGCGTCCTGGGCGGCGGAACAGGCCCCCGACCACTCGCCCCTCGCGCTGCTCCCGGTCGTCGCGCACGCCGAGCGCTACCGCGTCCTCGCCACCGCGGGCAGCGAGAGCCGGGACCCGGTCGCCTCCGGCCACTGGACCAGCCGCCGCGCCCGGCAGGTGATGAAGGCGTCGTTCGACTGGTGGCTCGCCTGGGAGACCCCGGGCGGCGCCCCCGCCGGCACGGACCACCCGCGCGCCTTCGTCGACCTCAACTACCTGGCGCACGCCACGTACTGCGGCGGCCGGACGGCCGAGGCCGCGGCGCTGTTCCACCGCATCGGCCGCCACCAGACCGAGGCGCCCTGGTCGTACCCGGACCGCGACGCGTACGAGGCGTACACGGCCGCACGCGCGACGACGCTGGGCACGGCGGACTGACCGGACCGGGGGCCCGGGAAGGCCCCAGCACCGCACCGCGGCACCGCACAGATCAGCCGGACGGCACCCGTCCGGACAACGACAGACCGACCGACCCACGACCGACCCACGACCAGCGGAGAGGACAACCGCGCCATGGCGACGGGCAGTTCGAACGCGAGCGCAAGCAGATCCGGGCAGCACGCCGGAACGGGGACCGGGGCCCACGGCAGGCCCGCCCCCGAACGCGGCGGCATCAGCACCTACATGGGCCAGGAGCGGGCGCTGCGCGCGGGCCGCCTGGGCACGGCGGGGCTGCTGCTCTCCGTGCTCGCCGCCACCGGCCCGCTGATGGTGGTCGCCGGGGTCATGCCCACCACGTACGGCGTGATGGGCGTGGTCGGCCAGCCGCTGCTCTTCCTCGCCCTGGGCGTCGTGCTCGCCCTGTTCAGCTTCGGCTACGCGGAGATGAGCCGCCACGTCCACAACGCCGGGGCGTTCTACGCGTACATCTCGCGCGGGCTCGGCGGCACCGCGGGCGCGGGCGCCTCCGCCGTCGCGCTGGTCGCCTACAGCGCGCTCCAGGCCGGCCTGTACGGGATGCTCGGCTTCGAGGTGTCCGGGCTGCTCGACAAGTACGCGCACGTCACCGTGGACTGGTGGATACCCGCGCTCGTCACCGTCGCGCTCGTCGCCGTGCTCGGCTGGCTGAAGATCGACCTGAACGCGCGGGTGCTCGGCGTGCTGCTCCTGGTGGAGGTGGCGCTGGTCGTCATCTTCGACGTGGCCGCGCTGGCCGACCCGTCCCCCGAGGGCCTGTCCCTGCACGCCTTCAACCCCGACACGCTGACCGGCGCGGGCGTCGCCACGTCGCTGTGCTTCTGCATCGCCGCGTTCACGGGCTTCGAGCAGGCGCCGGTGTACGCGGAGGAGACCAGCAGGCCGCAGGTCGTGGTCGCGCGGGTGATGTTCTTCGCGGTCGGGTTCGTCGCGGTCTTCTTCGCGCTCAGCTCCTGGGCCCTCACGGTCGCGACCGGCCCCTCGGGCATCGTGCCCGCCGCCCGGGAGCAGAGCGCGGGCCTGCTCTTCGGGCTGACGGAGTCGCGCCTCGGCGGCACCTTCACCGACGTGCTGCACGTCCTCTTCGTGACCGGCATGTTCGCCGCGGTCCTGAGCTTCCACAACGTGGTCGCGCGGTACGCGTTCGCGATGGGCCGCGAGGGCCTGCTGCCCGCCGCCTTCGGCCGTACGAACAGCGCGAGCGGGGCGCCCGGCACGGGGTCGCTGCTGCAGACCGTGGTCGCGGCCGTGGTGGTGGTGGGCTTCGCCGTCGCCGACGACCGCCCGGCGGGCGACCCGACCGCGCCCGTCCTGCACCTCTTCACCTGGGGCGGCAACGTGGGCGCGCTCGGGGTGCTGCTGCTGATGGCCGCGGCGTCCGTGGCGGTCATCGTGTTCTTCGTACGCCGCGGCGCGGCGCGGGCACAGGCGTGGCGCATCGCCGCGTCCGGCCTCGCGGCGGTCGCGCTGCTGGTCATCGCGGGCTACACCGTCAAGGACTTCGACATCCTCGTCGGCGCGGCACCCGGGTCGGCCCTGCCGTGGGTGCTGCCGGGGATCATCGGCGCGGCGGCGGTGGCGGGGCTGGTGCACGGCGCCGTCATGCGCGTACGCAAGTCCTCCGCCCACGCCCGTATCGGCCTGGGCAACGAGGCCTTCCAACTGGAGAAGGCGGCAGCGACGCCCCCGCCCGCGCCGCAGGACTGACCGGGCTCACACGACCGTCCCTCGCTGCGGCCCCTATCGAGGAATTCCCGCAGCGATGCGGTGAGTACGGAGAAAGCGATGCGGCGAGTATGGAGAAAAGCAAGACCGGTCGCACAGTAAGCCGATACGAATACACCGGCAGGAATTCCCGCCCAGTGGAATAAATGCAGCTGGGGCCCGCACCCCGAAGGATGCGAGCCCCAGCTACGTCTACGCGACAGGCGTTATCAGACGAGAACGATGTTCTCGGCCATCGGGCCCTTCTGGCCCTGCGCGATGTCGAAGTTCACCTTCTGGCCCTCGAGCAGCTCGCGGAAGCCCTGGGCGGCGATGTTCGAGTAGTGGGCGAACACATCGGCGCCGCCACCGTCCTGCTCGATGAAGCCGAAGCCCTTTTCCGCGTTGAACCACTTCACGGTACCAGCAGCCATGTCAATCTCCTTTGGGGCAGTGCATCGGCGTCCGCACTGTACGAACACCGTGTCGCCGCGATGATCACCCCGTCCGGAAAAAGACCGGAAGACATAAGTGCTGCCGACGACCCGGAGGTCACTCGGAGCATTTGAAGCGTCGGGAACCACAACTGCAACTGACATCGACAGTAGCACGCGGAAATGGCCCGCGTACATGAAAAGACCCCACCCCGGTGAATGGCCCAATAAAGCTGCCTGTCCGCATCGGTGAATTCTGTTGCGGCGGGCACAGGTATCGAGGCGCGCGGAGTGCAGCGTTACTCCTTGCCGGGCGGCCGCGGCCGCCGAGTGCTGGACGACTCCGCCAATGGGGGCTTCGCCATGACCGGCCCGGCAAGGGGCGTCGCGTCTCGCGGTCCGTACTTCTCAGAGCACCACGGTTCGTACTTCTCAGAGCACCACGGTCCGTACTTCTCAGAGCACCAGTGACAACAGCAGCACGAACCCCAGCGCCACCACGGAAACAATCGTCTCCATCACGGACCACGTCTTCACCGTCTGTCCGACGTCCAGCCCGAAGTACTCCTTCACCAGCCAGAACCCGGCATCGTTCACATGGCTGAAGAAGAGCGACCCGGCCCCGATGGCGAGAACGAGAAGCGCCACGTGCGACGTGGACATGTCCGCCGCGAGCGGTGCCACCAGGCCCGCCGCCGAGATCGTCGCCACCGTGGCCGACCCCGTGGCGAGCCGGATCGCGACGGCGATGAGCCAGGCGAGCAGCAGCGCGGGGATGGACCAGTCCTCGGAGAAGTCGAGGATCATCTGCCCCACGCCGACGTCGATGAGCGTCTGCTTGAAGCCGCCGCCGGCGCCCACGATCATCAGGACGCCCGCGATGGGAGCGAGGGACTTCTCGACCGTCGTCGACAGCCGCTCCTTGGTGAACCCGGCGGCCCGCCCCAGCGTGAACATGCCCACGATCACGGCCGCGAGCAGCGCGACCAGCGGCGCCCCGACCACGTCGAAGACCCGCTGGACGGTGGCCTCGGGGTCGTCCACGACGATGTCGACGAGCGCCTTGGCGAGCATCAGGACCACCGGCAGCAGCACGGTGGCGACGGTCGCCCCGAAGCCGGGCCGCCGCTCCAGCTCGTCGGTGGCGCGCTGCGGGATCATCTTCTCCGGCGGAGCGACGTCCACCCACCGCGCGGCGACCTTCGAGAACAGCGGCCCGGCCACGATCACGGTCGGGACGGCGACGAGCACGCCGAGCGCCAGCGTGACGCCCAGGTTGGCCTTGACGGCGTCGATCGCGACGAGCGGCCCCGGGTGCGGCGGGATGAGGCCGTGCATGACGGAGAGCCCGGCGAGCGCGGGGATGCCGATCCGCATCAGGGAGTAGTTGCCGCGCTTGGCGACCATCAGCACGACCGGGATCAGCAGCACGATGCCGACCTCGAAGAACAGTGGCAACCCGATCACGGAGGCGATCAGGACCATCGCCCACGGCATGGCACGCCCGCCGGACCCCCCGGCCCTTGCCAGGATCGTGTCGACGATCTGGTCGGCGCCGCCGGAGTCGGCGAGCAGCTTGCCCAGGATGGCGCCGAGCGCGATGAGCACGCCCACGCCCGCCACGGTCGAGCCGAGCCCGGTGGTGAAGCTGCTGATGGCCTTGTCGAGCGGAGCCCCGGCGAAGGCGCCGAGGGCCAGCGAGCCGATGGTCAGCGCCAGGAAGGCGTGGACCTTGAACTTCGTGATGAGCAGGACGATGACGGCGATGCCCGCGAGAACGGCGATGCCGAGCTGGGCATGGCCCGCCGAGGTGATCGGTTCGACGGGGTCCGCTGCCAGCATCTCGACGCTGAGACTGGTCACGGTGGTTCCTTGTACGAGTGGGCGTACGCCGGCGTGCGGACGTACGTACGTGAGGAGGGAGGGAAGAGGCCGACAGCCCGGACGAGGACCGGAGAGGACCGGAGGAGGAGCTGACGGCGCGACGAACGCGACGAACGCGATGGACGCGATGGACGCGATGGACGCGATGGACGCGACGAAGGGGACAACGGCGCGGAGGGGAGAACGGCGCCGGTGATCTACCGCGCGGCCAGGGCCTCCGCCGCCCGCTCCGCGATCTCCTCCGGCGTGCCCGTGACGTCCACGGCCACACCCGCCTCGTCCGGGCCGAGCGGCTCCAGCGTGGCGAACTGCGAGTCGAGGAGGGCGGTCGGCATGAAGTGGCCCTCGCGGTGGCGCATGCGGTCCTCGATGAGGGCGCGGTCGCCGGTGAGGTGGACGAAGGCGAGGCCGGGCGCGGCGGCCCGCAGCCGGTCGCGGTAGCCGCGCTTGAGGGCGGAGCAGCTCACCACCCCGCCGTGCCCGGCGCGCCCGTGCGCCCACGCGCCGATGGCGTCGAGCCAGGGCCACCGGTCGTCGTCGGTCAGGGGAGTGCCGGACGACATCTTGGCGATGTTCTCCGGCGGGTGGAAGTCGTCGCCCTCGGCGTAGGGCACGCCGAGCCGGTCCGCGAGCAGGGGGCCGACCGTGGTCTTGCCGGTACCTGCGACGCCCATCACTACGACGACGTGGGGGGTGCTCATCGCTGCTGCCTCGCTGTCTTCATCGACATCGGTCGCGGGCCGCCGTCCCCACCGCACGCCCGAGGGCGACGGTTTCGGACACGGGCCCGTTCCGTTCACGCCACTGAAACTCATTAGATCCGACGAATTCAAGAGACTGTGACGTAAAAGTCTGACTTTTTAGGGGTGGCGCCGTCCTCGTACGCTGGCTCCATGACCGCACAGGCCCGGGGGCTGCACGCCCGTGTACTGGACAGCCTCGGGCCCGCCATCACCGGGGGCGAGTACCCGCCAGGGAGCGTCCTGCGCACGGACGAGCTCGCGCAGCGCTTCGAGGTGTCGCGGTCCGTGATGCGCGAGGCGGTGCGCGTCCTGGAGTCCATGCACCTGGTCGCGTCCCGCCGCCGGGTCGGCGTGACCGTGCTGCCCGCCGAGGCGTGGAACGTCTACGACCCGCAGGTCATCCGCTGGCGCCTGGCCGGCGCCGACCGCCCGCGCCAGTTGCGCTCCCTCACCGTCCTGCGCTCGGCGGTCGAGCCGGTCGCCGCGGGCCTCGCCGCGCGCCACGCCACGGCCGAGCAGTGCGCGGCCCTGACCGAGGAGGCGCTCGGCATGGTCGCCACCTCCCGCGGCCGGCAGCTCGAGGCGTACCTGGTGCACGACATCGCCTTCCACCGCACCGTCCTGAACGCCTCGGGCAACGAGATGTTCGCCCGCCTCGGCGACGTCGTCGCCGAGGTCCTGGCCGGTCGTACGCACCACGACGTGATGTTCGAGGATCCGGACCCGGCGGCCGTGACCCTGCACGTCCGCCTGGCCGAGGCGGTACGGGAGGGCGACGCGGCCCGTGCCGAGGCCCTCACCCGCGAGATCGCCGAGGGCGCCCTCCGCGAACTGGACATCCTGGCCCCCTGACCACACCGGGCTTCAGCACCCACCGGCTGCCTCGGCCCCGGCCTCAGCCGCACCTCCGGAACCGGCCGCACCAGTCCCAGGGACCAGCCCCAGGAACCGGCCGCCCCGCGCCGCAAGGGCCGCCCGCCCTCCCACACCCCCCACGCCCCCCGCACCATCACCTCCGCCCTCGGCGAGAATGACCCCATGCCCCCACGTGCACCACACCGCCCCGCCCGTCCCGCCCACCCCTCGCGTCCCGACGTCTGCCCCTGCGGCAGCGCCCGGTCGTACGACGACTGCTGCGGCCGCCTGCACCGCGGTGAAGCGGCCGCGGCGACGCCGGAGGAACTGATGCGGTCCCGGTACAGCGCCTTCGCCCTGCGCGACGAGGCGTACCTGCTGCGCACCTGGCACCCGCGCACCCGCCCCCCGGAGATCGGCTTCGACCCGGCGCTGCGCTGGACCGGCCTGGAGGTCGAGGAGACCACCGACGGCACCGCCTTCCACAGCACCGGCACCGTCACCTTCCGCGCCCGCTACCGCGACGGCGGCCGCCCGGACAGCCTGCACGAGCGCAGCCGCTTCGAGCGGGTCGACGGCGCCTGGGTCTACGTCGACGGCGAGTTCATCGACTGACCCGCGCCGCGCACGTCGGCACCACCTGGGCAGGCCCCGTCCCAGCACCGCTCAGGCCAGGCCCCTCCCCGGCACACCCCACTCCCGGGCAGGTCCTCGCCCCGGCCGTCGAAGCACCCGGCGCCCCGCGAGCCGCCCGGCGCCCCACGAGCCGCCCGGCGCCTCCCGGACCCCGCGAGCCGCCCGGCGCCGCCCCCCCGCGCCTTCGAACCCCCGCCACCCCCGGCCCCCGCACCCCCGCACGCCCCCGCCCGGCGACGTACCCGTCACGACCCGGCCACCCCCACACCCCCCGAAGAGGGAAACCAGAGAACCGAGGACCGCGAGGGACGCGCGCCGCGCCGCCGCGCCCCCGCCCCGGGGCCGCTGACAGGCCCGGACGGCGCCGCCCGGCCGCCTGTTCGACCCCGCGCGGGATCCGCGCACATGGCGGGTTCGGGCGCTGCGGCCCGTCCCGCGCCGCCAGTAGCGTCGACGCCTCCCGCCGTGTACCGACCTCGTGCGAAGGGAAGCGCCCGATGGCCGAAGAGACAGCGCCCGAGCGGAGTACGGCCGAGGCGGCACCGCCCGTGCCCGGGCACAGCTACGAGCGCTACGCCGGCGGCGGGCCCGAGGCCGAGCGCCGCCTCTTCGAGCGCCTCGCCCGCGAGCTGATGCGGGTCCAGGCCGTCACCCGGCGCGCCGCGGGCGGCGGCGCCCTGGCCCGGGCGTTCCACGCCAAGGCCGCGCTGGGCGTGGAGAACGCCCGCCTCCGCTTCCGCGACGACCTGCCCGACGAGCTGCGCCACGGCTTCGCGCGGCCCGGCGCCGAGTACCCGGCGACCGTACGCATCTCCAACGCGAGCGGCGCCCGGCAGGCCGACGGCAGGGCCGACCTGCGCGGCCTCGCCGTACGCGTCGTCGTGTCGGGGGAGGAGAGCCACGACCTGCTCGCCACCAACTGGCCGGTGTCGCACGCGAAGGACGCCCGCGAGTTCGTGGCCTTCGCCCGGGCCATGGCGGGCGCCCGCACCCGGCTCCGGACCGCCGTGGCCCTCTTCGTCAAGCTGCCGCTCGCCGTCGGCCCGGCCACCGCCCGCCGCATGCGGCGCACCGTCCTGGCGGGCACCCGGCACACCGTCGACAGCCTCGCGGCCGAGACGTACTGGAGCCGCGGCGCGATCCTGTGGGGCACCGCAGGGCCGGTGCGCTACCTGCTGCGCCCCGCGGGCGGCACGGCCTCGGCCCCGCGCCCCGACCGCCGCGACCCCAACCACCTCCGCCGCGACCTCGAACGGCGCCTCGCCACCGCGGACATCGCCTTCGACCTGTGCGTCCAGCGGTACGTCGACGAGACCCGCACCCCCGTCGAGGACGGCTCCGCCGACTGGCGGGAGGCCGTCGCGCCCGCCCTGCCCGTCGCCCGGCTCACCATCCCCGGCCAGGACCTCGACACCGCCGAGGCCCGCGCCACCGCGCTCCGCGTGGAGGACCTCGCCTTCAACCCCTGGTACACCACCGACGACTTCCGCCCCCTGGGCAACCTCAACCGCGCCCGCAAGGCCGCCTACGAGGCGAGCGCCGCCCACCGCCAGGGCCTGCGCTTCCTGACCGAGGAGCCCCTGCGCAACCGCGTCCTTTCGGTGCCCGCCGCGGCGGCCTTCCGGCTCCTGAACCGCTTCGTGCCCTGGCACCGCCTGCCGACCCGGGCGAGCCTCCTGAACCTGCTCTTCCTGCGCAAGGAGCTGCGCCGCGCCAACCTCGTCGACACCGACGTGCACGAGGCGCCGCCGCGGGCCGTGCCCGTCCCGCGCCCGCCCGACGAGCGCCTGCGCACCGCGCGCTCGTACGACGGCACGTACAACGACCTGTCCGCGCCCGCCATGGGCTCCGTCGGCGCCGCCTTCGGCCGCAACCTCGCGCCCGTCCACCGGCCCGGCACCTTCGACACCCCGAACCCTGTCACCGTCGCCCGCGAGCTGCTCCACCGCGAGACCTTCCTGCCCGCGACCTCCCTCAACGTCCTCGCCGCCGCCTGGATCCAGTTCCAGGTGCACGACTGGGTGAACCACCGCCGCCACCCCGCGGGCACCAAGACCGTCGAGGTCCCGCTGCCCTCCGGGATGTCCTGGCAGAACACGCCCGGCGGCCCCGCCGAGCGGGTCATGCGGTTCGCCGAGAACGAGACCCTGCCCGTCCCCGACGGCCGGCCGCCCCTCTTCGCCAACACCGCCTCGCACTGGTGGGACGGCTCCGAGGTGTACGGCGAGAACGAGACGACCGCGCGCTCCCTGCGGGCCCCCGGCGGCGGTGCCGAGCTGCGCCTGGAAGGGGGCCACCTGCCGACGGGCCGCGACGGAGCCCCGCTCAGCGGCTTCACCGACAGCTGGTGGCTCGGCCTCAGCGTGATGCACACCCTCTTCGCCCGCGAGCACAACGCCGTCTGCGCCGCGCTGCGGCAGGCGTACCCCTCCATGGGCGAGGAGTCCGTCTACCACACGGCGCGCCTCGTGGTCTCCGCCCTCATCGCCAAGATCCACACCGTGGAGTGGACGCCCGCGGTCCTCGCCACCGAGGCCCTCGACATCGGCCTGCACACCAACTGGGACGGCCCGCCGGACAAGTGGCTCGACAAGCTCGGCCTGTGGCTGTTCGAGTCCCAGGCCCTCACCGGCATCCCCGCCACCCTGCCCGACCACCACGGGGTCCCGTACTCCCTCACCGAGGACTTCATCACCGTCTACCGCATGCACCCGCTGATCCCCGACGACTTCGAGCTGCGCGAACACCACTTCGGGCAGCGCCTGGAGACCGTCGGCTTCCTCGACATCAACGGCGCGGCGGCCGAGGGCGTCCTGCGCAAGACGGGGCTCGCGAACACCCTGTACTCCTTCGGCATCGCCCACCCCGGGGCCATCACGCTGCACAACTTCCCACGCGCCCTCACGCGGTTCGAACGCGACGGGGAGCTCATCGACCTGTCCGTCGTGGACCTCGTCCGCACCCGCCGCCGGGGCGTCCCGCGCTACGACGACTTCCGCGCGGGCCTGCACCGACCGCGCCTGCGCCGCTTCGAGGACCTGACCGAGAACCCCGAGTCGCTGGCCCGGCTCAAGGATGTCTACGCCTCGGTCGACGAGATCGACACGGTGGTCGGCCTGCTCGCCGAGAACCCGCCCACCGGCTTCGGCTTCAGCGACACGGCGTTCCGCGTCTTCATCCTGATGGCCACGCGCCGCCTCCAGAGCGACCGCTTCCTGACCGTCGACTTCCGCCCCGAGATCTACACCCCCCTCGGCATCGACTGGGTCCGCAAGGGCAGCATGAACACGGTCATCCTCCGCCACTGCCCCGACCTGGCCGCCCTCCTCCCCCGCACAGCCACCCCCTTCGCCCCCTGGCGCCGGGTCCCTCCACAGCCGACGCCGTAGCCACAGCACGCGAACCTGACCGACACATCACCTGGCCGCCCATCGGACCTGTGGGTGTTGGTCACCCTCACGTGCTGCCGGCCACGTCAGAGGCACTACCGGAAGGCCTTCCTCTCATGGGAACTGAATGGGCCCCGGGTGTGTCTGTTGGCGTGTAGGGCCGGAGTGAGGGGGGCCGTGGCGAGGAACAGTGCAGATCGGCGGGTGAGACTGCGGCTGGCACGCCGACGGCCCCGGCCTGGTGCGGTGCGAGCACGGGAGACACCTGATGCACAGCATCGAGTGCCGGAGCGCGGACGGTGGCGACGCCTCAACTGGTGGGTGCAGACCGGGACCGCCCTCGCGGGCGTCGCG
Source organism: Streptomyces sp. CC224B (assembly GCF_030010595.1). Lineage (NCBI taxonomy): Bacteria > Bacillati > Actinomycetota > Actinomycetes > Kitasatosporales > Streptomycetaceae > Streptomyces > Streptomyces sp. CC224B. The sequence continues at coordinate 49,917 of NZ_JASCXL010000066.1, forward strand.
GCAGTCGGAGGCATCGTGGTCACCGGCATCGCCACCTACTACAGTGCCCGGACCGCGGAAGATCAGTTGAAACAGTCCCAGGAGGACGCGGACGAATCACTGCGCTCTCAAGCATCCAAAGTGGCGTTTTACAGCGATGTCGAAGACAGCCTGAGGAGTCGTCGCTACTACCTCGTCAACCGGTCGGCGGACCCGATCTCAAAAGTGCATGTGATGATTTTGGCCGATGTCGAGTGGAAGGCGAAGGGGGACGCTGAACCGCGACGGCAGAAGAGCCAGCTGATTCTCTGGCTCGGGAGTGTGCCGCCCTGCTCCGGAATCGTCCTGCGCAGCCAGGACATGAGTGTCGACCCTACGGCGAAAACGAACAGAAAGATCCCTCGCGGTGCGGAGATCAGCCTGGATCAGTACTTCACGGTCGACTCCATATACTTCAATGACAGCGGCGGGCGGCGTTGGAAGCGCACCCTCGATGAACTGACGCACTGGGTGCAGCCAGGCGACGCCTACGCGGCTCCGCCGGAGCCGGTCACGGACGTCTCCATCATCCAGGTCAAGTTGAGCCACAAGGTCCTCTTGGATTCGGTGAAGCCCTGCGGCGGTGCTTAGTACCCCAGCCGTGAACGGTTCCCGGACAAGCCAGTCCGCACGATCACGATCCGCGGGCGAAGTGCGGCCCGGCCCAACCGGTGGCGGCCACCACCTCCCGTGCGATGTCCACGACGAGCCGTCCGTCCGTCGCCACTCGCACCGTCTCCTCGGGCGCCCGCTGGTCCAGGAGCCGTGCCTTGCGGACGCTTCCTTCCACCTCCTGCTCCAGCTCCGAGCCGAGTTCCCGGCCCACCAGCCGCTCGCGAGCCGTGGCATCGGAGGCGGTGAGCAGGACTCGTGTGATCCCCACTCCGGCCCCCATGGCACGCCTGAACATGCCCGTCGCTTCCGGCAGCACACTCATGGTGTTCGTATAGATCAGGCGTCGGTATCCGCGCTGGGCGAAGTTCGCCCACACGGCAGTCAGATTGCTCTCGGTGATCCCCGCACGGTGAGGGTCTCCCTCTGGTGCCGGATGCACCTGCCCCATGAAGTCACCGTCGATGATCGTGTGAGCGACCGCCTCGGAGCGCAGCAGCGCCGACACCTCCCACCCCACCGTCGTCTTGCCGACTCCGGCTCGTCCTCCGATGAGCAGTACTTCCGCGTGATCCATGGAGGCAGCGTGCCAGCGGGCAACCACCTCACGCGATCCGATATCGATCCGGCCGCCCGGTCTCAGCCCCGCCCTCAAGACCGGCAGGCGCCGGGCCGAGCGAACCGAAGGAGCCGGCCGCGTCCAGTGCGGCCCGCCCCGGTCCGACGCCACCGGCCACCGGGGAAGTCTCAGGGCCGTAGGGCACACGGCTGGTCACGCCGCGGCGCAAACGCGAAGAAGGCCCCTCGCGAGGGACCTTCCTGCTGGTGTCCGAGGGGGGACTTGAACCCCCACGCCCGATAAAGGGCACTAGCACCTCAAGCTAGCGCGTCTGCCATTCCGCCACCCGGACCGGTGGTCTGTCGCGGTTTCCCGCGGCGACGTGGAAAACCATAGCAAACATTCGGAGGTCCCTGATCACACAGGTCACGAGCGTGAACGGCGGATGACGAGGGACGCCCGCCCTTGGGCCCGGCGGGCGGGCGCGGGAGGATGGAGGGGACCCAGAGTGCGACAGCGGGAGGAACAGCGTGAGCGAGCCGACCACGGGCGGCAAGGGCAGCGGAGCGGGGGCCGTGTCCGGTGAGGACGAGGTCGTCGACCTGTGCCGTGACCTGATCCGGATGGACACCAGCAACTACGGGGACCACTCGGGGCCGGGGGAGCGCAAGGCGGCCGAGTACGTCGCGGAGAAGCTCGCGGAGGTGGGTCTCGAGCCGAAGATCTTCGAGTCGCACCCGGGGCGCGCCTCCACGGTGGCCCGGATCGAGGGCGAGGACCCGTCGCGGCCCGCGCTGCTCATCCACGGCCACACCGACGTCGTACCGGCCAACGCCCAGGACTGGACGCACCACCCCTTCGCCGGGGAGATCGCCGACGGCTGCCTGTGGGGCCGGGGCGCCGTCGACATGAAGGACATGGACGCGATGACCCTCGCGGTCGTCCGGGACCGGCTGCGCAGCGGCCGCAAGCCGCCGCGCGACATCGTGCTGGCGTTCCTCGCGGACGAGGAGGCCGGCGGCACCTACGGGGCGCGGTACCTGGTCGACCACCACCCGGACCTCTTCGAGGGCGTCACCGAGGCGATCAGCGAGGTCGGCGGCTTCTCCTTCACCGTCAACGAGCAGCTGCGGCTGTATCTCGTCGAGACGGCCCAGAAGGGCATGCACTGGATGAAGCTGACCGTGGACGGCACCGCCGGCCACGGCTCGATGATCCACAAGGACAACGCGATCACCGAGCTCTCCGAGGCCGTGGGCCGCCTCGGGCGGCACAACTGGCCGATCCGCGTCACCAAGACGCTGCGGCACTTCCTGGACGAGCTGGGCGACGCGCTGGGCACCGAGCTCGATCCGGAGAACATGGACGAGACCCTCGCCAAGCTGGGCGGCATCGCCAAGCTGATCGGCGCCTCGCTCCGGAACACCGCCAACCCCACCCAGCTCGGCGCCGGCTACAAGGTCAACGTCATCCCGGGCCAGGCCACCGCGCACGTCGACGGCCGGTTCCTGCCCGGGTTCGAGGAGGAGTTCCTCGCCGACCTCGACCGCATCCTCGGCCCGCGCGTCAAGCGCGAGGACGTGCACGCGGACAAGGCCCTGGAGACCACCTTCGACGGCGCCCTCGTGGAGGCCATGCAGACCGCGCTCCAGGCCGAGGACCCCATCGCCCGGGCCGTGCCGTACATGCTCTCGGCCGGTACGGACGCCAAGTCCTTCGACGACCTCGGCATCCGCGGCTTCGGCTTCGCGCCGCTGAAGCTGCCGCCGGAGCTGGACTTCGCGGGCATGTTCCACGGTGTGGACGAGCGGGTGCCCGTGGACGCGCTGAAGTTCGGCGTACGTGTCCTCGACCGCTTCATCGACGCGTCCTGACGGTGGGACGTGTTCCGACGCCAAGACGTGTTCTGACGGTGAGACGCGTCCTGACGGGAACGGAACGGATAATCCGGCAAGCCGGTCAATAAGCCGAAACGAAACTCCTAACAATCGGCTGCACGTGCGTATTGGACTGAAAAGAGTGAAAGCTGTCCGGCGCTCGTAGCCGTCCCTTGGCCTCCTCGTTACAGGTGGTGCGGTCCGCGGCTGGGGCCGCACTGCCAACTAGGAGGAATAATGATCAAGAAGGTCGTCGCCGCCGCGGTTGCCACGGGCGGTCTGGTGCTCGCCGGTGCGGGCGTTGCCGCTGCCGACGCCGGTGCGCAGGGCGCCGCCGTGAACTCTCCGGGTATCGCCTCGGGCAACGTCGTCCAGGTGCCCGTGCACGTGCCGGTGAACGCCTGTGGCAACACGATCTCCGTCGTCGGGCTGCTGAACCCCACCTTCGGCAACTACTGCGTCAACAAGTGACGCTGCCGTCTCTCGCCCCCTGAGGGGCGCCACCCCATCGAGGGTCTGAGTCCATCGGCCCCGGAGCGCGTGCCATGCGCCCCGGGGCCGTGGCGCAGGGCGCACGGCGCGACGGGCCCGTGCGTATCGCTGTAGGTCAGGGAGGGAAAGCTATGCGACAGGCCACACGCAAAGGTCTGCTCACCGCGGCGGCGGCCGGCGGGGTGCTCGCGGTCACCAGTGGTTACGCCCACGCGGACGCGGGCGCCAAAGGCGGAAGCGCGCATTCTCCGGGAGTGCTGTCGGGAAATACCGTGCAGGCCCCCGTGGACGCCCCGGTGAACCTGTGCGGAAACACCGTGAACGTGGTGGGGGTGCTGAATCCGGCGGCCGGCAACCGCTGTGCCAACACCTCCGGTCACGGAGGCGGCGGGTACGGGGACGGCCACGGGGACCGGCCCTCGGCGGGCGGGGCCTCGGCCCACGGCGGCTCCGGCCACTCGCCCGGCGTCGGCTCCGGCAACACCGTGCAGGCGCCGGTGCGCGCGCCCGTGAACCTGTGCGCCAACAGCGTCACCATCGGCGGCGCGGGCAACGCGGTCATGGGCAACGACTGCGCGAACGAAGGAGACGGCACCGCGACGCCGCCCGGGAAGCCCGGGAAGCCCGGCCGGCCGGGAGAGCCCGGACACCCGGGGAAGCCCGGCGGCCCCGGCACTCCTGGTCAGCCGGGCGGACCGGGTACGCCCGGGCATCCCGGGAAGCCGGGGAAGCCCGGGTCGGACACGTCCGGGGACCAGGGCACGCCGGGCGGGCCGGGGCAGCACGGCAGGCCCGGACACCCGGGTGGGCCGGGGGAGTACGGGCCGCCCGAAGGGCCGCACCGGTCCGGTGGGACGGTGCCCCACGGTGCCCCGGGCCCCTACGGTGACACGACCCCGTACGGCGAAACGGCGCTCGTGCCGCCCGGCGCGGGGGACCAGCCCGTGGCGCAGGCCGTCACCCCGCCCGCGGGCAAGGACCAGCTCGCGCAGACCGGCGGCTCGCCGATGGCCGCGCTCGCGCTGCCGATGGGCGCGGGCATGCTGCTCGCGGGTTCGGTCCTGTACCGCCGAGCTCGTGCGTGACGTGGGGGGGGGGGGGGGGGGGGGGGGGGGGGGGGGGGGGCGGGGGGGGCGGCCCGGCAACGTGCCGGCGCGCGACCGGGGATGGCGGGGCGGGCGGGGCAGGTCTG
>NZ_JASCXL010000067.1:0-54248 GCF_030010595.1 Streptomyces sp. CC224B
CGGGCTCGATCAGCGTCAGGCCCTCGACGCCGTCCTGGTCGACCGCGGCGAAGACCTCGCCGACCCCCGCCACGATCCACCGCTGGAAGAACAGGAACACCACGAGCAGCGGCACGATCGACACCGCCGCCGCGACGAACAGCTCGTGCAGCCGGATCACTTGGGAGGTGGTGAAGGAGGCCAGGGCCACCTGGACCGTCCAGGCGTCCCGGTCCTGGCCGATCACCAGCGGCCACAGGAAGGAGTTCCAGGCGCCGATGAACACGATCGTGCCGACGGCCGCGAACACCGGCCGCGCGTTCGGCACGACCACGCGCCAGTACGTGCGCCAGTAGCCGAGGCCGTCCACCCGCGCCGCGTCCTCCAGCTCCCGCGGGAAGCCCAGGAAGTACTGGCGGAAGACGAAGCAGGCGAACGCCGAGAACAGCGTCGGCACGATCAGGCCGCGCAGGGTGGAGATCCAGCCGAGCGACGACACCAGGACGAAGCTCGGCACGAAGGTGACGGCGGCCGGCACCATCATCGTGGCCAGGATCGCGTAGAACACGTGGTCGGCGTAGCGGTAGGGGATGCGGGCCAGGCCGTAGCCCGCGAGCGAGGCGAGCAGCAGGGTGCCCGCGGTCATCAGGACCGCGATGACCGCCGAGTTGAGCAGCGAGCGGGCCATGGGGACGGTGGAGTCCTGGAACAGCTCGGTGACGTTCGAGAAGTGCAGCGTGGAGGGGAAGAACGTCCAGTCGGGCGAGGTGATGTCCGCCTCGGCGGACAGGCCGTTGCGCACCAGCAGGTAGAAGGGGATCAGGAACAGCAGGGCCAGGGCGATCAGCAGGGCCAGGCGCAGCGCCCGCCCCACGCGCACCCACGCGTCGTGCATGTCTCAGGCTCCCTTCCCGTCGGTCCTGCCGAGCCCGAACCAGCGGGCCTGGCCGATCGTCACCACCGCGATGATCAGTGCGAGCAGCACCGCGCCGGCGCTGCCGAGGCCGAGGTTCTGCCCCTGCCCGAGCGCCGTGTAGTAGAGGTAGACGAGCGGAGGGCGGGCGTACGGCGGGTAGCCGCGGGCGTCGGAGAGCAGGTTGTAGAACTCGTCGAAGGCCTGGAAGGCGTTGATGACGAGGAGCAGCACCACCGCCACGGACGTGGCCCGGAGCTGCGGCAGCGTGATGTGGCGCAGCACCTGCCAGCCGGGCCTGGCCCCGTCGACGGCCGCGGCCTCGTACAGGACGGGCGGGATGCGCTGGAGCCCCGCCAGGAAGAGGACCATGTAGAACCCGGCCTGGAGCCACAGCCGTACGGTGACGACGACCAGCCAGTACCAGGGCGGGTCGGTGGTCGACAGCCACGCCGTCTGGTCGGCGCCGAACCAGCCGAGCACGGTGTTCGCGAGCCCGAACCGCACCCCGTTGAAGATCGACATCTTCCAGATCAGGGCCGCGGCGACGTAGCTGCACGCCGCCGGCAGGAAGAACACCGAGCGGAAGAAGGCCTGCGCGCGGCGCAGCCGGTTCACCATCAGCGCGAGCGACAGGGAGAGCACGAACGTCGTCGGCACGATGAAGACCGTGAAGACGGCGAACGTCCACAGGCTGTCGGTGAACGCCTCGTCCCTCAGCATCGTCGTGTAGTTGTCGAGGCCGACGAACTCGGTGGGCGAGACGGTGTTGTGCGCGTCGAAGAAGCTGAGGTAGACGCTCCAGCCCAGCGGTACGTACGTGAAGACGAGCAGGCCGAGCGCGAAGGGGCCGACGAAGACCCAGAACCAGAGGTTCCGATTCTGCGGGCCCGCGAGCCGGCGCGCGAGCGGGGCCCGCGCGCCGGAGCCGGACCCGCCCCGGCGCCCCTCCGCGCGCCCCGCCCGGCCGGGCCCCTCCACGCGCCCCGCCCGGCCGGGCCCCGCGCCGCGTGCCCTCACGAGGACCTCTTCCGCACGCGCTCCAGCTCCGCCGACACCTTCCGTACGACGGACCGCAGCTCGCGCTCCGGGTTCGCGCCGGACTTGATGACGCGGCTGAGCGCGTCCTGGTACGCGGTGCGGCTGGCGGGCGTCCACAGCAGGGGCTCGGCGTAGCCGTGCTCGGTGGAGTAGCGCACGGCGTCGGCGGCCGGGCCCTCGGTGAGCGCGTCGGCCTTCGCGGCCAGGGAGCGCCGGGCGGGGATGTGGAAGCCGTAGCTCAGGGCGAAGTCCCGCTGGTAGTCGGTCTTGTCGACCCACAGCCACTTCACGTACTCCTTGGCGGCCCGCTCGTGCTTCGTACGGGCGCTCACGGCGGCGCCGTACGCCCCGACCGGCACGGCGGGCCTGCCGCCGGGGCCGTCCGCGGGGAACGGCAGGACGCCGAAGTCGTCGCCGAACGCCTTCCGCACGGCGGGCAGCGCCCACAGCCCCGACCACTGCATGGCCGTCAGTTCCTGGACGAACGCCGAGGGGTCCGACCAGTCGGAGGGCGCGCCGAGCAGCAGCGACTTCGCCGCGTACAGCTCGCGCACCTTGGCGAGCGCCCGGGCGGCCGCCGGGTCGTCGAAGCCCACCTTGCCGTCGTCGGTGACGAGGGAGAGGCCCGCCGCGTGCAGCGGGGTGCCGCCGAGGACGCCCGCGCCGCCGTCGTTGCCGAGGAAGAGGCCCTTGGTCTTCTTCGTCGTCAACTCCTTTGCCGCGTCGACGAGTTCGTCGAGCGTCCGGGGCGGCTTCAGGCCCGCGTCGGCGAGGAGGCTCTTGCGGTAGTACAGCACCTGCGCGTCGACGACCTGCGGGATCGCCCAGACGCGGCCCTCGTGCGTCTTGGGCGCGAGCACGACGGGGTTGAAGTCGTCCTTGACGCCGTCCAGGAGGTCGGTGAGGTCGACGACCTGGCCGCCGCGGATCTGGTCCAGCGTCGGGCCGTTGACCTCGAACACGTCCGGGCCCGACGCGGTGAGCAGGGCCGCGGCGGTCTGCTCGTCGTAGTTGCCCGGGCGCCACTGGACCCGGACGTCCGCCTCGTCGTACGCGGCGGCGTACCGCTTGACCGCCTGCTCGGTCCCGGCCTCGCCGTACTGGTGGTACCAGTGCGAGAGGCGGGGCCCGTCGCCGCCCGAACCCCCGCCGCCGCGGCCGGTGTTCGACCCGCACGCGGTGAGCAGCCCGAGCGCCGCGCCCGTGCCGAGCAGTGTCCTGCGACTGATGGTCATGACGTGTCCCCCTGCGTGGATCGACGGGTACGTGTCGGGCCCAACGATCAACCATGCAGGGGGATTACGACAGCTCTATTGCGGCCAGACGAAAGGTGCCGCTCAGCGGCCAGGAGGCAGCCGGAAGCGCAGGCGGCAGATGACGGCGTCCGTGTCGCGGCGGACGGCGTGGGCGAGCACCGCGCCGCGCTGGTTCTGCAGGAGCCGCTCCCACAGGTGCGCCGGTTCCACCTCGGGGATCAGGACGGTGACCCGGGTCCCGGGGTGGTACCGGTACACCCTCCGCACGTACGCGGCCACCGGCCGCCCCACCGTGCGCGCGGGCGACGGCAGCTCCACCAGGTCCACGCCCGGGTTCCACCGCTCCCAGGCGGAGCGCAGCGCCGCCGCGGCCGCGCGGTCCTCGGGGTCGGGGTGTGTGACGGTCACGGCCCGCACCTCGTCGCCGAGGGACACGGCCGCGTTGAGCGCCTCGTGGGTGAGGCGGGACAGGCCGGAGACCGGGACGACCACCAGGGAGTGGTCGCGGCGCGGCGCCTCGGGCACCCGGCCCAGGCCGAGGCCCTCGCCGATGCGCCCGTACGCGCGGTGCACGGCCTCGAAGACGCACACGATCGCGGGCAGCGCGAGGACGATCAGCCAGGCGCCGGCGGTGAACTTCGTGGCGGTGACGACGACCGCCGCGACCCCCGTCAGCACCGCGCCGAAGCCGTTGAGCAGGGCCTTCGCGGGCCGGCCCGCCGCGCGCCAGTGCCGGACCATGCCCGTCTGGCAGAGCGTGAAGCCGACGAAGACGCCGATGGCGAACAGCGGCACCAGCGTGTTGGTGTCCCCGCCGGAGAAGACCAGCAGGGCCCCGCCCGCCACGGCGAGCGCGAGCACGCCGTGGCGGTGGACCTGGCGGTCGGCCTTCAGGGCGAACACGTGCGGCAGGTAGTTGTCCCGGGCCAGCAGGCTCATCAGGACGGGCAGCCCGCCGAAGGAGGTGTTCGCGGACAGCGCGAGCAGGACCACCGTGGCGCACTGCACCACGTAGAAGGCCCAGGTGTGGCCGAGCGAGGCGTCCGTGAGCTGGGCGAGGACGGTGACGCCCTCGACCGGCTGGAGCCCGAAGCGGGAGATCAGCACGGACAGGCCGATCAGCATCACGCCGAGCAGCGCGCCGAGCGCGACCTCCGCGCGCTGGGCCCGCCGGACGCGCGGCGCGCGGAACGACGGCACGGCGTTGGCGATGGCCTCCACCCCGGTGAGCGCGGAGCAGCCCGCGGCGAACGCCTTCAGGAGCAGCAGCGCGCCCACCGCGGTGGTGTTGTCGGCCAGGACGGAGGCGTGCCCGGCGGCGGCCTCGGTGGAGACGGGTCCGTCCCGGAACAGCCCGACCGCCACCACGGTGAGGATCGCGCCGACGAACACGGCCGTCGGCACGACGAACGCCCGCGCCGAGTCCACGACGCCCCGCAGGTTCACCGCCGTGATCAGCGCGAGGACGCCCAGGCACAGCCACAGCCGGTCCCCGTACAGACCGGGGAAGGCGGAGGTCAGCGCGGCGACCCCGGCGGTCACGGCGACGGCCACGTTCAGCACGTAGTCGAGGACGAGCGAGGCGGCGGCGACCAGGCCGGTGCGGCGGCCCAGGTGCGTCTTCGCGGCGGCGTAGGAGCCGCCGCCGTCCGGGAAGGCGGCGATCACCTGGCGGTAGGAGGCGACCAGGACGGCGAGGAGGGCGGCGATCGCGAGCGTCACCGGCAGCGTGAAACCCAGCCCGTGGCCGCCGGCCGCGGCGAGCACCAGCACGACGGCCTCGGGCCCGTAGGCGACGGAGGCCATCGCGTCCAGGGACAGGGCGGCGAGGCCCTGCACCGCGGTCAGGCGGTGACGCTCGCCGGAGTCCGGCACACCGGGGCCGGTATCGGGGGGCTCCTCGATGGCCGGGGCGCCGGGGCGCTCGGAAACGGTCGTCATGGTGGGTGCCTTGCCTTTCGCGACGGGTCGGCCGGTGATCGGCCGTCCACAGCGTCGGCGCGGGCACCGGGCCCGGCACCACCTCTTGGCGGTTCCCTTGCGGGCACGGGCACCTTCTTGACGAGTTGTTAAGAGGTTCGTCAGCGTCTCGTCAAGGCACACCACGGATGTGTATGCGCTCCGTCAACGCCGCTGACGGGACGGGGGGCCGACCTTACGGTGCGCTCATGGGATGTGACTGGAGAACCCGTGCCGCGGCACGCATCGGCGCGGCCCGCGGGCCGGTGCGCGGGCACCGGCCGCCCGGCCCGGACGACGTGGTGGCCGACCGGCGCTGGGCGGCCGACCTGCGGGCCGCCGTCCTCTGCGCGGTCGCGCTGTTCGCCCTGATCGACCTCGTCGACTACGCCGCGGGCACGCTCAGCGCGGCCCGCGCCGTCCTGTGGGCGGCGCTCTCGGTACTCCTGTACGTCGTCCTGCACCCGGTACGCGTCACCGCGGGCCCCGGCTGGATCGCCGTGCGCGGTCCGCTGCGGCGGCGGCACGTGTGCACGAACCTGCTGACCAGCGTGCACGTCTCGGAGACCGTCGCCACGCGGCTCGTGCTGCGGGACTCGCTGGGGCACCGGGTCGAGTTCGACCCGAGGGTCCTGGCGGACAACCCGCTGCTGCTGCACCGGCTCGACGGGGGAGCGCGGGCGGCTGTGCGGTCGGGGCTGTTGCGTACCGGAGCTTGTGAGCTTGGCCAGCTCGTGGCGCGGGTTGAGCGTGGTAGGGCTCGGGCCGTTTTTGAGGTGTCGGGGATGTAGTGCGCCGCCGTTGGGGCTGGGGGTTGTGTGCTGTCCGCGGGCCGTGCGTGGTTGCTCGCGCAGTTCCCCGCGCCCCTTTCGGGGCGCTCACCCGTCAGGCGGGCTTCGGGGTGTCGTCGTAGCGGACGCCCGTCAGTTGTTCCGACGCCTCCCACAGGCGGGTTGAGACGCGGTCGTCCCGGGTCCAGCTCGCCCGGGGGGACGGGGTGGGGGTGCCGCGCCAGCCGAGGACGCGGGGGCCGGTGAAGGAGTCCGGGCGCACCCCGGGGGCCGTGGCCGCGTACAGGGTGGGCAGGGCGCCCGCCGCGGCCGACTGGCCGACCACGCGGGTGGCGGCGGTCATGACGGTCTCGCGGACCCTGCGGCCCTCCAGCCGGGGCCCGGCCGCCTGGAGGTTCGTCGCGGCGTAGCCGGGGTGCGCGGCGGCGGCGACGAGGTCCGCGCCCGCGGCGGCGGCGCGCCGCGCCAGCTCGTGCGTGAACAGCAGGTTCGCGGACTTGGACCGGCCGTAGGCGAGCCAGCGGCGGTAGTGGCGGTCGCTGTTGAGGTCGGTGACGTCGACGTTGCCGAGCAGGTGCAGCATGCTCGACACGGTGACCACCCGGGCGCCGGGTGTCCGCAGCAGGTGCGGCAGGAGCAGCCCGGTGAGCGCGAAGTGCCCGAGGTGGTTGACGCCGAACTGCGCCTCGAACCCGTCGGCGGTGCGCCGGTGCGGCAGGGCCATCACACCGGCGTTGTTGACCAGCAGGTCGAGGCGGCCGCCGCGCTCGCGGTCGTAGCGCTCCGCGAACTCCCGTACGGAGCCCAGGTCGCCGAGGTCCAGGCGCCACAGCGCGGCATCGGCGGACGGCACGTCGGAGAACAGCCGGGCCAGGGCGGCGGAGCCGCGCTCCTCGCTGCGGCAGGCGAGCACCACGCGGGCGCCGCGCCGGGCCAGTTCGCGTGCGGTGCAGTAGCCGATGCCGCTGTTGGCGCCGGTGACCACCGCCGCACGGTCACTGAGGTCCGGGATGTCGTGCGCGCTCCAGTCCGTCATGCGCCGAGGCTACGCCGCGAGCCGCACCTCGTACACGCCCACCCGGACCTCGTCGTCGTCCAGGCACGCGCCCGTCACCAGGTCGAACCGCTGCTTGAGCAGGGGCGAGGCCACGAACACCCGGCCGCCCGCCGAGCCGAGCAGCCCGCGCGAGAGCACGGCCGCGCCGGAGAACGGGTCGCGGTTGTCGACGGCGTAGACCCGCCCGGCGCGGTCCAGGAACAGCGCGGCCTGCCGCCGCCCGTCCGGCAGCAGCACGGCGACGCCGCGGCCGGGGGTGAGCAGACCGGCCGCGCACATCGTCAGCCAGCGTCCGTCCAGGCGCAGCTGGACGCTCGCGCCGCCGGCCGCCGGGGCCGGGACGGCGGGGGAGGGCGGGGTCACGGTGGAGGTCGTCATGAGGCCGGGGTTCCTTCCAGGTCGGCGGTGCGGCGGGGACCGAGGGTCAGCAGGGGCAGGTCGGGCTTGATCTGCTCGCGCTCGGGGACGAAGGCGACCATCGGGTCGGGGGCGCCGGGCGCGTTCACGAACGACACGAAGCGGGCCAGGCGCTCGGGGTCGTCGAGGGTGGCCGCCCACTCGTCGCGGTAGTGCGTGACGTGCTCGGCCATCAGCGCCTCCAGCTCCGCGCACAGCCCGAGCGAGTCGTCCACGACCACCTCGCGCACGTGGTCGACGCCGCCCTCGATCCGCTCCAGCCACGTCGAGGTGCGCTCCAGGCGGTCCGCCGTACGGATGTAGAACATCAGGAACCGGTCGACGATCCGCACCAGTTGCTCGTCGTCCAGGTCCTGCGCGAGCAGGTCGCCGTGGCGCGGGGTGGCGCCGCCGTTGCCGCCGACGTACAGGTTCCAGCCGCCGGAGGTGGCGATCACGCCGAAGTCCTTCGAGCGGGCCTCCGCGCACTCCCGGGCGCACCCCGACACGGCCGATTTCAGCTTGTGCGGCGCCCGCAGGCCCCGGTAGCGCAGCTCCAGGTCGATGGCCATGCGCACCGAGTCCTGCACGCCGTACCGGCACCAGGTCCAGCCGACGCAGGACTTCACCGTGCGCAGCGCCTTGCCGTACGCGTGCCCGGACTCGAAGCCCGCCGCCACGAGCCGCGCCCAGATCAGCGGCAGCTGCTCGACGCGCGCCCCGAACAGGTCGATGCGCTGACCGCCCGTGATCTTCGTGTAGAGGCCGAAGTCGCGGGCCACCTCGCCGATCACGATGAGCTTCTCCGGGGTGATCTCGCCGCCGGGCACGCGCGGCACGACCGAATAGGAGCCGTTCTTCTGGAGGTTGGCGAGGAAGTGGTCGTTGGTGTCCTGGAGCGCGGCCTGTTCGCCGTCCAGGACGTAGCCGTCGGCGCCGATGGCCGGGGCGAGCGAGGCGATGATCGACCCGACGGTGGGCTTGCACGTCTCGCAGCCCTCGCCGCCGCGCGCCTTTTCCCGGCCGTGCGTGTCGAGCAGCTCCGCGAACGACGTGACGCGGCGCACCCGGACGATCTCGTACAGTTCGGCGCGGGTGTGCGGGAAGCAGCCGCACAGCCCCGCGTCGCCGGACGCGGGCAGGAGCTGCCCGACCAGCTTGACGCAACTGCCGCAGCCCGTCCCGGCCTTGGTGCACTTCTTCACCTCCGGCAGCGACGCGCAGGCCTGGATCGCGGCCTTCGTCACGTTGTGGCAGGTGCAGACCACCGCGTCGCCGGGCAGCGCCTCGGGGCCGAGCGCCTTCGCGTCGCCCGCGCCCGACGGGAGCACGAGCTGCTCGGCGGGGACCGGCGGCACCTGCCCGGTCAGCGCCCGCAGCGTGCCGTACGCCTCGGCGTCGCCGACCAGGACCCCGCCGAGCAGTTCACCGCCCGCGCCGACGACGAGCTTCTTGTACGTGCCCGAGCGCGAGTCGGCGTAGACGACGTCCAGGCAGCCCTCGGCCGCCCCGTGCGCGTCGCCGAACGAGGCGACGTCCACGCCGAGCAGCTTCAGCTTGGTCGACATGTCGGCCCCGGTGAACGCCCGCCCCGTACCGGAGGCGATGGCCTCGGCGGCCGTGCGCGCCATCTCGTAGCCGGGGGCGACCAGGCCGTACACGCGGCCGTCGCAGGCCTGCGCGCACTCGCCGATCGCGTACACCGCCGGGTCGCTCGTGCGGCACAGCTCGTCGACCGTGACGCCGCCGCGCTCGCCCACCGCCAGGCCGCAGTCGCGGGCGAGCTGGTCGCGGGGGCGCACGCCGGCGGAGAACACCACCATGTCGGTGGCGACCTCCGAGCCGTCGGAGAGCCGCATGCCCGTCACGGCCCCCGCGCCGTCCGTGAGCACCTCCTGCGTGCCGACGCCCGTGTGCACGGTCAGGCCCCGCCCGGTGAGGGTGCGCAGGAGTGCCGCGCCGCCGCCCTCGTCCACCTGCGCGGGCATCAGCCGGGGCGCGAACTCCACGATGCGCGTGGCGAGGCCGAGCCCCTGGAGCGCGCCCGCGGCCTCCAGGCCGAGCAGCCCGCCGCCGACCACGGCACCCGCCGTGGCGTGCCGCGTCGCGTACTCCTCGATGGCGAGGACGTCGTCGACGGTGCGGTAGACGAAGCAGCCGGTGGCGTCCCTGCCGGGCACCGGCGGCACGAACGGCGCGGAACCGGTGGCCAGGACCAGCGTGTCGTACGTGACGGTGAACCCGGAGCGGGCGGTGACCGTCCGCGCCGCGCGGTCGACGCGCTCGGCCGGGTCGCCGACCCGCAGCTCGATCCGGTGCCGGGCGAGGAAAGCGGGGTCGGTCATGGAGAGGTCGTCCGGCGTCCGCCCCGAGAAGTACGAGGTCAGCTGGACGCGGTCGTAGGCGGGGCGCGGCTCCTCGCACAGTACGACCACGCGGTGCGTGGCGGTGACCCCGCGCTCGGCCAGCTCCTCCAGGAAGCGCTGGCCGACCATGCCGTGGCCGACGAGGACGAGGGCGGGGAGGCCGGCGGACGCATCCGCGGGCAGGCCGTCGGGCAGACCGTCGGGCAGGCCGTGGGGCGAGTCAGCGGGCATGTCGGTGGGCATGTCAGTGGCCTCCGTCGTGGGTGAGCAGGTGCAGCGGCGGGGCGCCGTCGTCCGGCAGGGGCTCGTCCGCCTCCCAGGCGCGGGCGAGGGCGCCGACCGCCGCGAGGTCGCCGAGCAGCACCCCGCCGACGAGCCGGTCGCCACGCACCACGACCGTGCGGTACGTGCCGCGCGTGGCGTCGGCGAGCCGCAGCACATCGTCGTCCGGGCGGGGCTCGGGCTCGCCGAACGCGGCGATGTCCAGCGGGCGTTCGGCATCCGGCAGCGTCAGCCGGGTCAGCGAGCGGGTGCCCGCGTACGGCCGGGCGGACCCCGGCGCGGTCAGGGCCGCGGCCAGCGCGTCGGCCTGGTCGAGGGCGGGCGCGGCCAGGCAGGGCACCCGGCCCGCGTGCTCGGCGCAGTCGCCGATGGCGTGGACACGGGGGTCGCTGGTGCGCAGGGCGTCGTCCACGACCACGCCCCGGCGGACGTCGAGGCCCGCCGCGCGGGCCAGGCCGGTACGGGGCCGGACACCGCAGGCCAGCACGGTCAGATCGGTCTCAAGGACATAGCCGTCGGCCAGCTCCACCGAGGTGACCCGGCCCCCGCTCCGGCCGACGCCCCGCACCCGGCACTCCGTGTGCACCTCCACGCCGAGCCCCGTCAGATGCCGGCGCACCAGCTCCGACGCGGCCGGGTCGAGCTGCCGCTCCATCAGCCGGTCGCCCTGCTGGGCGAGGACCACGTGTGCGCCCCGGCCGGCGAGCGCGCGGGCCGCGCACACGCCGAGCAGCCCGCCGCCGACGACCACGGCACGGCAGCCGGGCCGGGCGGCGGCCGACAGCGCCAGACAGTCGTCGAGGGTCCGGAACGCGTGCACGCCCCCCGGCAGTTCCCTGTCACCCGGCGCGAACAGGCCGCGCAGCGGCGGCAGCACCGGGTTCGCGCCGGTGGCCAGCACCAGCGTCCCGTACGGCACGCGGGAGCCGTCCTCGCACAGCACCACCCGCTCGGCGCGGTCGATCCGCACCGCCCGCGTCCGGTGGTACCTGGCCGGGGCGGGCAGGGCGATCACCTCGGGGCCGAGCCGTCCCGCGAGCACGTCCGTGAGCAGGACGCGGTTGTACGGGGCGTGCGGTTCCTCCCCGATCAGCAGCGCGTCCGGCCCGAGCCGCGCCGCGAGCCGGGCCCCCGCGAGCCCGGCGCCCAGCACGACGACCGGCCCGGGTGCCCGCGCCTCGGCCTCGGTCTCGGCCTCGGCCTCGGATGAAGTGGTCATGCCCCGCAGCCTGCGGGGGCGGTGTTTCCCTGCGGGGGCCCGCGTGTTTCCCCCGGGGAACGGTGACCTCCGGGCGGGCGGGGGGTGGGTGTGAGGGGGGTTTTAGGGCTGGGGGTGGTGGGGGTTGCTGCCCGGCGTGCTTTCCCACCCGCCCGCCCGTGACGGGTGGTGGCATGGGTGCTGGCCGGGCTTGCTTTCCCACCCGCCCACCCGTGACGGGCGGTGACGTGGGTGCTGGCCGGGCTTGCTTTCCCACCCGCCCACCCGTGACGGGCGGTGACATGGGTGCTGTTGGGGCGGAAGGGGTGCAGGGGGCGGTGGCGATGTAAGGGGTTGCGTGTGTCGGAGTGCCCGGGGCTAGGGTCGCGATCATGCCTGACATACCCCTGGCCGCCGTCGTCGTCCTGTGCCTCGCCGCCCTCGCGGCGGGCTGGATCGACGCCGTGGTGGGCGGCGGCGGCCTGCTGCTCCTGCCCGCGCTGCTGCTCGGCCTCCCCGGCTCGACCCCCGCCGCGACCGCGCTCGGCACCAACAAGGCCGTGGCGATCGTCGGCACGACCGGCGCGGCCGTGACGTACGTCCGCAGGGACCCCGTCGACGTGCCGACGGCCGCCCGGATCGGCCTCGCCGCGCTCGCCGGTTCCATGGGCGGCGCGTTCTTCGCCGCGGGGATGAGCACCGAGGTGCTCAAGCCGGTCATCATGGCCGTGCTCGTCGGCGTGGGCGCGTTCGTGATCTTCCGGCCGGACTTCGGCACAGCCCCGGCGACGGGCCCGCTGCCGCCGCGCCGGATCCTGGCCGCCATCGGTATCGCGGGCGTCGGCATCGGCTTCTACGACGGGCTCATCGGCCCCGGCACCGGCACGTTCCTCGTGCTCGCGCTGACGGCGGTGCTCCGGCTCGACCTGGTCCAGGCCTCGGCCAACGCGAAGATCGTCAACTGCTGCACCAACGCGGGCGCCCTGGCGATGTTCGCCTGGCAGGGCGCCGTCCTGTGGCAACTGGCCCTGCTCCTGGCCGCGTTCAACCTGGCGGGCGGCACGCTGGGCGCCCGCACGGCCCTGAAGCGGGGGAGCGGCTTCGTCCGGGTGGTGCTGTTGGTGACGGTGGTGGGGTTGGTGACGAAGATGGCTTATGAGCAGTGGGTGGCTTAGGGCCTCGGGGGTGAGGTGCGGAGCAACGGGTGGGCGGGCGGGAAACCACTCGCCGCGGAGCGGCGCACGATCCCGACGGGTGAGGCGCCGAGCAACGGGCGGGTGGGTGGGAAAGCACCCCGCCGCGGAGCGGCGCAGCACCCCGGCCGGCCCCGGCCGCGCCTACCGAGCCCCGGTGAGGTGGGCGAAAACCACCACGTTCCCCTGGTACCCGGTCCGTTTCGAGTACGCGCCCCCACAGGTGATCACCCGCAACTCGGCCCGCGCAGCGGCCCCGTACACCTTCCGGTCGGGAAACCGCTTGGCGTCGTACACCTCCACCGCGTCCACCGCGAAGAGCGCGACCCCGCCGTCCCGCCGCTCCACCTCGATGACCTGGTTCCGCCGCAGCGCGCCGAGGCGGTAGAAGACGGCGGGCCCGTCCGCGTTGTCGACGTGCCCGGCCATGACGGCCGTACCGCGTTCGCCGGGCGTGGTGCCCGCCTCGTACCACCCGGCGAGGTTCTTGTGCCGCGGCGGCGGCACGTCGAGGCTGCCCTGCCGGGTCAGGCCGAGCCCCATGAGCGGCGCGTCCACGCCGATGGCGGGGATGCGGACGCGGTCGGGCGGCGAGGGCGGCAGCGGCGCGGCCTCGGGCGCCGCCCCGACCCCGGGCGAGGCGGCCTGCGCGGCCGAGGGCTGCGGCGGCGGGTGCTGCGCCGTGCCGCTGTGCACCAGCCACGCCCCGCCGCACAGGGCGAGGGCGGTGCCGACGGCTATGAGCGCGGTGCCGGTCCTGCCGCGCGGCGCGCGGGGGCGGTGGGCCATGGCGTCCCCTCGGGGTCGAGGTCGAATCGAGGTCGCGTTCGCGGCCAGGGGCGGAGGCACGATCAGGGGCGGAGGCACGATCAGGGGCGGAGGCACGATCAGGGACGAGGGCTGGGTCAGGGACGGGGTCGAGGTCCGGAACGAGACCGGACCGGGGCCGGGGCCGGCGGCTGGTCGGGGCCCCTCCCTCCGCCACGGCCGCGAGGGACGGGGCGGCCGGCGGGGGGAGGGGACGGCGGTACCCGCGGACAGCGGAGGGTGTCCGTCAGAACCTGTCGCCTCTCGCCCGGCGATGCAGGAGCCAGGTACCGCCCGCGGCGGCGACGGCGAGAGCAGCCACGCCCGCCGCGGTCTGCACGGGGTCGGGGCCGAGCGCGCCCCCGACTCCCGTTTTCACATGCCCCCTCGGGTGCACGGGGTCCCGCTCGCGCGCGGCCGCCGTGGAGGTGAGCGTCACCGTCAGGTCACCCGCGACCTGGCGGCCCCCCGACGAGGCGCAGCGCGCCACGATCTCGTACGTCCCGGGCTGCGCCGACGGCGGCACCTGGAACCGCCCGGCCGCCTCCCGCGCGCCCGCGGCGGACGTCAGCGTGAACGTGCCCGCGCCGACCGCGCTGGCGTCGCCCGCCGCCGTGCCGTCCGTGCCGCACGCGGTCGTCCGCACCGTGACGGTGGTGCCGGGCGTCACGGGCGACGGCGTGACGTCGAGGCCGCCCGCGGGGGCGGCGGACGCGGGGGCGGCGAGCAGGACCGCGGAGGCGACGGCGAGCGCGGCGGTTCTCGACAGTCGGCGGGCAGTGCGCATGGTGCTTGCTCCTGTCGGGCCTGGGGGCGGTACGCACTGTCGAGGTAACGTGCCCTCCGCCCCGCACGCCTGCTGATGCACCATCAGAAAACCCGGCGCGTCCCGCTTTCTGACGCTCCGACGGATACGTTCCAGCAGGTCACCGGCGTGTCGGGGGAGAGAATCCGAAGGTGCGGCGCGGCACCTGTGAACGGGTGACCCCACCCCGGACCCGCCCCGGCGACCACCCGCCCCGGCGATCACCCCGGCCCCGCCCCGGCGACCGCCCCCGGACCCGCCCCGGCCCCCGTCGCGGATCTCGCCTCAGATCTCGTCCCAGGGCACCCCCTCGTACACCTCGGACACGGTCGCCATCAGCTCCTCGTCGAGAGGGAAGTCGTGGTCGTCGACGCGGCGGACGGGTGACACGCCCCAGGAGTTCGTGACGAACGCGGCCCGGTAGGCCCCCAGGTCCCGCAGGAGGACCGGGCCCCGCCGCGTGGGCAGACCGGCGTCGGCGAGGCGGGGCTCCAGCAGGCCCATGGTGACGCCGCGCAGGTGCGGCGCGTCCGGCCAGACGACCTCGCGGCCGTCGAAGAAGGCGACGTTCGTCACCGCGCCCTCGCTGACCGCCCCGTCCGGCCCGGTGAGCAGCGCCTCGTCGAAGCCCGCGCGCCCCACCCGGCGCCGGTGGTACGCCTGCCCGAAACCGCCCAGGTGCTTGATGTGCGCGACGGGCCGGACGTACGGCACGGACTTCAGGGACTGGGCGCGCCCGGCCATGGTCGCGGGCAGCTCGACGGGCGGGCGGACGGTGACCATCAGGGACGGCACGCCCTCGGGCGCGTGGACGTAGACGCGTACGGCGGCGTCCAGGAGGAGGCCGCCCTCGGGGGTGCCGTCCCCGGCGAGCGCGTGCCGGATCGCCGCGCGCACCCGGTCCTCGTCGAGCCCCTGGTCGAACAGCTCCCGGGTCGCCGCGTCGAGGCGGGCCAGGTGCAGCGCCATGCCGCGCGCCCGGCCGCCCCTGACCTGCATCGCCGTGAAGTGCCCGTAGCCGTCGAGGGCCCGCTGCCGCAGTTGGGCGGGGGTGGCCGGGGCGCCGTCGATCTCCAGCCGCCGTACGTCGGCGGGGTTCGGTGTCGTCATGACGGCAACCGTACGGACCCGCCCGCCGCGGGCCCCCGCCAGTCAGTCCTCAAGCAGCCGGCGTGGCCCCGGCCCGTGCGCGGCCAGCTCGTCCCACGGGTTCGACAGGGCGCACTTGGCGAGCGAGAGGCACCCGCAGCCGATGCACTCCGTGAGGTTGTCGCGCAGCCGCTCCAGGGTGCGGATGCGCTTGTCGAGGTCCTCGCGCCAGCACTCGGAGATGCGCGCCCAGTCCTCCCGGGTCGGCGTACGGTCGTCCGGCAGCAGGCCGAGCACCTCGCGGATGGTGGCGAGGGGGATGCCCAGCCGCTGCGAGGTGCGGATGAAGGCGACGCGGCGCAGCGTGTCGCGGCTGTAGCGGCGCTGGTTCCCGGCGGTGCGGCGGCTGCTGATGAGCCCTTCGCGCTCGTAGAAACGCAAGGCGGAGGGCGCCACTCCGCTGCGCTCGGCGAGCTCGCCGACGGTGGCTTCCTTGGCGCCCGGTGCGAGGTGCGAGGTCATGGCGACAGCGTAGCGACGGAAGCCGCTTGACTTAAACCAAGGTTCAACTACGAACCTGGGTGCATGAACACCACCACAGCCGTCCCGGCTTCCGCTGCTCCTGCTTCTTCCGTTGCTCCCGTCACCTCCGGCGCTGCCGCGACCCCCGACACCGCCGTCGCCTCCGCCCTCACTACCTCGGCCGCGACCCCCGTGAAGGTGGCCGTCGTCGTCGGCAGCAACCGCGAGGGGCGCTTCGGCCCGGTCGTGGCCGAGTGGCTGCTGCGGCACGTGCGGGACCACGCGGGGTTCGAGGTGGACGTCGTCGACCTCGCCGACGTCGACCTGCCCACGTCCCTGTCCTACCGCCCGTCCGGCAGCACCCGCGCCGAGCTCGCCAAGGTCACCCCGAAACTCGCCGCCGCCGACGCCTTCATCGTCCTCACCCCCGAGTACAACCACTCCTACCCCGCGCCCCTGAAGAACGTCATCGACTGGCACGGCCCCGAGTGGCACGCCAAACCCGTCGCCTTCGTCTCCTACGGCGGCCTCTCGGGCGGCCTGCGCGCGGTCGAGCACCTGCGCCCGGTCCTCGCCGAGCTGCACGCCGTCACCATCCGCGAGACCGTCTCCTTCCACAACGCGGGCGCCCTCTTCGACGACGACGGCACCCACAAGGACCCGGCCGCCGCCGACGCCGCCGCGAAGACGATGCTGGACCAGCTCGCGTGGTGGGCCTGGGCCCTGCGGGCGGCCAAGCGGGTACGCCCCTACGGGAGCTGACCCGGCCCCGGAGCGGCCCGGGGGTACCGGGGGTGCCGGGCGGACCCGGGCGGGCCGGGGCGCGGCGCGGGTCACGCCTCCGGCAGCCGCACCGTCGCCACCGCGCCCCCGTCCGGCGCGTTGGCCAGCTCCACCCGGGCGCCGATGGCCGCGGCCTGCCCGAACGCGATGGTCAGGCCGAGCCCGGTGCCCTGCCCGCGCTCGCG
Source organism: Streptomyces sp. CC224B (assembly GCF_030010595.1). Taxonomy (NCBI): domain Bacteria; kingdom Bacillati; phylum Actinomycetota; class Actinomycetes; order Kitasatosporales; family Streptomycetaceae; genus Streptomyces; species Streptomyces sp. CC224B. The sequence continues at coordinate 16,623 of NZ_JASCXL010000067.1, forward strand.
GGCGCCGGTCCCGAACCGCCGCGGGCCCTCGCGCAGCAGGTGCTCGGGGAAACCGGGCCCGTGGTCGCGCACGGTCACCACGGCGCCGTCGACGCGCAGGTCGACGGGGGCGCCGCCGTGCTTGCGGGCGTTGGTGACCAGGTTCGCCACGATGCGCTCCAGGCGCCGCGCGTCGGTCCGTACGAGCCGCTCCTCGCCGCGGCCGAACCGCAGGCCCTCGCCCGTGCACTGCCCCGACAGCACCGCGCGCCGCACCATCGCCTCGACGAGCGTGCCCAGCGGGTGCACGTCCAGGTCGGGCCGTTCGGCGTCCGCGTCGAGCCGCGCCACCTCCAGGAGGTCCTCGGTGAGCGCCCGCAGCGCGGCCACCCGGTCGCGCACCAGCTCCGTGGGGCGGCCCGGCGGCAGCAGCTCGGCCGCGGTGTGCAGGCCGGTCAGGGGGGTGCGCAGCTCGTGCGCCACGTCCGCCGTGAACCGCTGCTCGGCCTCCAGGCGCCGCTGGAGCGAGGCGGCCATGGTGTCCACGGCCGTCGCCAGGTCGGCGACCTCGTTCCGGCCGGGCCGGTGGCCGGGCGGCAGCGGATGGCCGATCCGGGCGTCGAGTTCGCCCTGGCTGATGCGCCGGGCGGTGGCGGCCGCGGTGCGCAGGTCCCGGCTGAGGCGGCTGGCCAGCGCGGCCCCGCCGAGCGCGGCCAGCGCGACGACCACGGCTCCCGACACGAGCAGCCGCCGGTCGAACGCGGCCATCTCACCGGCCTGGTCGCGCAGGGACAGGCGTACCGACAGCACGTGACCGCCGTCGCCGCCGAGCCGCCGCGCCGCCCACACCGCCGGGTCGTCGGAGTCCAGGTCGAGATACGTGCCCCGGTGCCCGGAGAGCGCCGCCGCGCGCAGCGGCCCCGGCAGGCCGGGCGCGTCGACGGCGGCGTCCGTGCCGTCGCGGCCACCGCCGTGGTCGACCCGGCCCGTCAGCTCGTAGAGCTGCCGTACCCGCAGCAACTGCGCGGTCGCCCCGGTCCGCGCGCTCGCGCTCACCTGGTCGAGCCGCGCGTGGTGCACCAGAAGCCCGATGGCGACGGCCACGACCGCGCAGCCCGCGGCGAGCAGGGCGGCGATCTTCCAGCGCAGCCCGAGCGAGTTGAGCGCGGCGCGTGCGCGCCGGGGCGCGCACGCGAGGCGCCGGAGCACCTGCCGCGCGCGGGCCCGTGCGGGGGTACGGGCCCGCGCGCGGGTGTCGTGGGCGCGCGGCGTCGGAGGGGTACGGCCGTCCATGTGAGGGATCTGTCCGGACGTCACGAGCGGGTTCCCCGCGTCCGGCCCGGCTCCCCGCCGCTCTCGTGGTCCCCGCCGCTCTCGTGCTTCTCACCGCTGTCGTGCTTCTTACCGCTGTCGTGCTTCTCGCGCTCCTTGCGCTTCTCGTAGCGCTTCGTGTCGCTGACCGCGGACATCCGCGTGCCGTCCCAGTGGTAGCGCACGGCCTGTTCACCGCCCTCCGCGCAGGAACCGCGTACCAGGAGATCCGTACCGAGCAGGTCGACGGAGAGCCGCCTGCCCACGGTGAAGAGCACCGGGTGGACCCGGCCGCCGCGTGCGGCGTACACGGTGAGCGCCGTGCGCCCGCCCTCCAGGTCGATCGCCACGAGCCGCTCCGGCCTGCCGTCGCCGGTCAGGTCGGCGGACGCCGGCGGCCGGATGCCCGGGCGCCCAGGCGCCGCGGCCGACGGGCGACCGGCCAGCGGCCGCAGCCGCGGATCCGCGCGCAGCAGCTCGCGCACGTCCACCTTCGCGAGCCCGCCGGGCCCGACCCGGACCCCGTCGAGCGGCTCGGGTGGCGGCGCCTTCGACCCGGTGTCCGTGCCCGGCGCCTGGGACGCGGCACCCGACCAGTCGGGCCACAGCGGCTCCGGGCTCGGCTGCGCCGCGACCGGCGCCACCGGTTCCCCGGCGACCAGCCCGTCCGAGGCCCCGCAGGCGCAGAGCGCGGCGGCGGCCGGAACGGCGAGAAGCGGACCCAGGAGAAGGCGGAGACGCGGAATCATGGCGGAACCCATGGGGCGAGACGGCGGCTGGACGGCGGCCGGCCGGTCCGTGCTTCGGCGAGGACCGGCCACCTGCGACCGACGCTAAGGAGGGCGCATCACGGAAACCGGGAGATTGTGTAACAGCCAGGGACGAATGCGGACGGAACCCGGCGTCAGGACCTTCGGCCTGGCCGGTAGCCTCACCGGCGCACGGCGCACGGCGCACCACGCACCGAGCACCCTCGGCCCAGAGCCCAGAGCCCCCGGGCCTCGCCCCCGCACCCCGACCCGACGCCCGCCCCCCGAAAGGACCCCCGGCCGTGACCCACCCGACCACCACCCCCGCCGTCCTCCTCGTCCTGACCACCACGGACGCCGCCGACAAGGCCGACACCCTGGCGCGCGGCGCGGTCGAGGCCCGCCTCGCGGCCTGCGCGCAGATCAGCGGCCCCGTCACCTCCGTCTACCGCTGGGAGGGCGCCGTCGAGACGGCCGCCGAGTGGCAGGTGTTCCTGAAGACGACGGACGAGCGGTACGAGGCCCTGGAGTCCTGGCTCCGCGAGGCCCACGACTACGACACCCCCGAGATCATCGCCACCCCCGTGACCCGCGGCAGCGCGGCCTACCTCGCCTGGGTCGCGACGGAGACGACCGCGTGACCGAGGCCCCGCTGCCGTTCTTCGTGTACGGGACGCTGCGCCCCGGCGGGCGCCACCACGCCGCCTTCGTACGCGGACGCGTCGGCGCGGCCACCCCCGCCCGCCTCCCGGACACCGCCCTCTACGCGGGCCCCGGCTACCCGTACGCCGTGGAGGCCCCCGGCGCGGGCCCCGTCCACGGCGACCTGCTGACCGCGCGGCCCGAGTCCTACCCCGCGCTGCTCGCGGACCTCGACCGCCTGGAGGAGTACACGCCCGGCGATCCCCGGAGCCTGTACGTCCGCGCGGCCCGTGACGTCCTGGGCGCGGACGGCACGACGGCCCGGGCCTGGGTCTACGTGGCGGCCCCCCGCCTCGCGGCCCGCCTGCGCGCGACGGCGACACCGCTGCGCGCCCACGCCTGGCCGGGCTACTGAGCCCTCTCCAGCCGCACCGCGCACACCTTGAACTCCGGCATCCGGGACACGGGGTCCAGCGCGGGGTGCGTCAGCGTGTTGGCCCGCCCCTCCCCGGGCCAGTGGAAGGGCATGAACACGGTGTCGGGCCGGATGCCGGACGTGACCCGCGCCGGGGCCACCGCCCGGCCCCGCCGCGACACCACGGCCACCCGCTCCCCGTCGGCGACCCCGAGCCGCGCCGCGAGCCGGGGGTGGAGCTCGACGAAGGGGCCGGGCGCGGCGGCGTTCAGCTCGGCCACGCGCCGGGTCTGCGCCCCGGACTGGTACTGGGCGAGCACCCGCCCGGTGGTGAGCAGCACGGGGTACTCCGCGTCGGGCTCCTCGGCGGCCTCCCGGTGCGTCACCGGCACGAACCGGGCCCGCCCGTCCTCGGTCGCGAACCGCTCCAGGAAGAGCCGCGGCGTCCCCGGATGCACACCGCCCGCCACCCCGGCCTCGTGCGGGGCACCGCCCGCCACCCCTGCCTCGTGCGGGGCACCGCCTGCCGCCCCGGCCCCGTGCGGGGCACCGTCCGCCACCCCCGCCTCCCGCGGCGCGTCCCCGGCCCCGGCCGGGCACGGCCAGAACACGCCCTCGCCGACGCCCTCGGCGAGCCGCCCGTACGTGATGCCCGAGTAGTCCGCGGCCCCGCCCGCGCTGGCCCGGCGCAGCTCCTCGAAGACCTCCTCCGGGTCGGTCGGGAACCCCTTGCCGTGCCCGAGCCGCTCCGCGAGCCCGTGCAGCACCGCGAGGTCGGTGCGCACCCCGGCCGGCGGGTCCACCGCCTTGCGCCGCAGCAGCACCCGCCCCTCCAGGTTCGTCACCGTCCCCGTCTCCTCGGCCCACTGCGTCACCGGCAGCACGACGTCCGCGAGCGCGGCGGTCTCCGACAGCACCACGTCCGCCACGGCGAGGAAGTCCAGGGACCGGATCCGCTCCTCCACGTGCGCGGCCCGCGGCGCCGACACCACCGGGTTGGAGCCCATGAGCAGCAGCGCCCGCACGTCACCCCCGAGCGCGTCCAGCAGCTCGTACGCCGACCGCCCGGGCCCCGGCAGCGTCTCGGGGTCGACGCCCCACACGCCCGCCACATGGGCCCGCGCGGCCGGGTCGGTCAGCTTGCGGTAGCCCGGGAGCTGGTCGGCCTTCTGGCCGTGCTCCCGGCCGCCCTGCCCGTTGCCCTGGCCGGTGAGGCAGCCGTACCCGGACAGCGGGCGGCCCGGACGGCCCGTCGCCAGAGACAGGTTGATCCACGCGGCCACCGTGTCCGTGCCCTTCGCCTGCTGCTCGGGCCCGCGCGCGGTCAGCACCATGGCGTGCTCCGCCGCGCAGAACCGCCGTACCGCCTCCCGGAGTTGCGGCACCGGCACGCCGGTGATCCGCTCCACGTACTCCGGCCAGTGCGCCATCGCCGCCGCCCGCGCCTGCTCCCAGCCGGTGGTGCGCTCCGCGACGTACGCCTCGTCCACCCGGCCCTCGGCCACCACCAGGTGCAGCAGGCCGAGCGCGAGCGCCAGGTCCGTGCCGGGGCGCGGCGCCAGGTGCAGGTCGGCGTGGACGGCGGTGCGGGTGCGGCGCGGGTCGACGACGATCAGCGTGCCGCCACCCGCCTTCATCTCGGTCAGGTGGCGCAGCGCGGGCGGCATGGTCTCCGCCAGGTTGGAGCCGACGAGGAGCACGCACCCGGTGCGGGATACGTCCGCCAGCGGGAACGGCAGACCCCGGTCGAGGCCGAACGCCCGCTGGCCCGCCGCCGCGGCGGACGACATGCAGAACCGCCCGTTGTAGTCGATCTGCGAGGTCCCCAGCACGACCCGCGCGAACTTCCCCAGCGCGTACGCCTTCTCGTTCGTGAGCCCCCCGCCGCCGAACACCCCGCACGCGTCCGCGCCGTGCGCCGCGCGCGTGCGGGCGAGCCCGTCGGCGACGCGGTCGAGGGCCTCCTCCCAGGTGGCCGGTACGAGCCCGCCCGTGGCGTGGGAGCGGACCAGGGGCTCGGTCAGGCGCACCCGGGAGGAGAGCACCTCGGGCGCCGTACGGCCCTTGCCGCACAGCGCGCCGGCGTTGACGGGGAACTCGGGCCGCTCCACCACCTCCACACCACCGGCGCCGCGCGCCAGGCCCATGCCGCACTGGAGCGCGCAGTACGGACAGTGGGTGGGCGTGGCGGCCGGAACGGCGGGGGAGGGCTGCATGCCCCCACCCTCCGACGACCGTGTTTCGCCGCCCGGCCCGCGCCGTTACACCCGCGGTACGCACACCTCCGCGAGCCGTCGGGGCCGGTGTGAGGACCGGTCGGCGAGGCGCGGCCCGTGCGGACCCGCCCGAGGGGCCCTCGGGGGACCCTCCCCGGAGAGCCGCCTGTGAGGATGACCGAAAAGAGCCGTCACGGCGCCGCAACGGCCAGGCAACGTGCCGAGGCCAGGCTCCCTCCATGACACCGCCGACCCCGCGCCCCGACAGGACCCCGAGCCCTCCCGGCAAGCCCCCGCACCCCGACGGCACGGCCCGGCTCGCGACCCGTGTCCCGGGCGAACTCCGCACCCGGCTCGGCCTCGTGCGCCCGTGCGACCCCCGCCGCCAGGCACCGCGCCCCGCGCTCGTCGCGGTCGCCCACGGCAGCCGCGACCCCCGCGCCCTCGCCACCGCGACCGCGCTCCTCGACGCCGTCCGCGCCCACCGCCCCGGCCTCGACGTCCGCCTCGGCCACATCGAGCTGAACGAGCCGCTGCTCACCGACACCCTCGACACCCTCGGCCGGGAGACCACACCCCCGGCCGGGCAGGACACCACGGGCGGCACGGACACCGCGGACACCACGGGCCGCGCGGACCTCGCGGGCGGCGCCGTCCTCGTCCCCCTCCTCCTCAGCCACGGCCTCCACGCCACGCGCGACATCCCCGCCACGGCCGCCGCCGCCCGCGCCGCCCACCCCCGCCTGACCACCCGCCTCGCCGCCCCGCTCGGCCCGCACCCGCTGCTCGCCGAGGCGCTGCACGCCCGCCTCACCGAGGCGGGCTGGCCCGCCGCGCCCCCGGCCCCCGGCAGCCACGGCGTCGTCCTCGCCGCCGCCGGCTCCCGCGACCCCGCGTACGCCGCCGGAGTCCGCCGCGCCGCCGCCCTGCTCGGCCGCCGCCTCGGCGTCCCCGTCGTCCCCGGGTACGCCGCGCCGACCCCGGCCACGCCCGCCACCGTCCCCGCCGCCGTCGCCGCCCTCGAAGCCGCGGGCGTCCGGCGGATCGCCGTCGCCTCGTACTTCACCGCGCCCGGCCGCTTCGCCACCGAGGCCGCGGGCGCCGCGCCGTGGCTCGCCGCCGCGCCCCTGGGCACGCACCCCGCCCTCGTCCGGCTCCTGTTGCACCGCTACGACCAGGCCTGTTCGGCCGTGCCCGCCCCGGCGCGGCGGCGCCCGCCGACGGCCGCCTGAGGGGGGCGCGGCGCATCCCGCAGCGCCCTGCGTCTACTGTCGGTGCATGGCAGGCACCGCACCGCACGCGCACCCCGAGCCGCAGCCCGAGCGCCCGGAGTACCCCACCGCCTTCTCCGCCTCCGCGGTCCTCTCGGGGGACCCCGCCTACGACTCCGCCGCCGCCGAGCGCTGGGCCGCCGAGCCCGACAAACGCCCGGGCCGCACCGCCTTCCAGCGGGACCGCGCCCGCGTCCTGCACTCCGCCGCGCTGCGCCGCCTCGCCGGCAAGACCCAGGTCGTCACCCCCGGCACCAAGAGCCAGGCCTGGGACGCCAGCGCCCGTACGCGCCTGACGCACTCCCTGGAGTGCGCCCAGGTCGGCCGCGAGCTGGGCGCCGCCCTCGGCTGCGACCCGGACCTGGTGGAGACGGCCTGCCTCTCCCACGACCTCGGCCACCCGCCCTTCGGCCACAACGGCGAGCAGGCCCTGAACGAGGTCGCCCAGGACTGCGGCGGCTTCGAGGGCAACGCCCAGTCCCTGCGCCTGCTCACCCGCATCGAGCCCAAGCGCTTCGTCCGGGACCCGGACACCGGCGACCTCGTCAGCGTCGGCCTGAACCTCACCCGCGCCGCCCTGGACGCCGCCACCAAGTACCCCTGGCCGCGCGGCGCCCACCCCGCCGACCCGGGCTCGGTGAAGTTCGGGGTGTACGACGACGACCGGCCCGTCTTCGACTGGGTCCGCGAGGGCGCCCCCGGCCACCGCACCTGCTTCGAGGCGCAGGTCATGGACTGGGCCGACGACGTCGCGTACTCGGTGCACGACGTCGAGGACGGCCTGCACGCGGGCCACATCGACCCCAACCTGCTCGGCGCCGAGCCCGAGCGCCGGGAGGTGTGCGCGGTCGCCGTCGGCCGCTACGTCCCCGCCGACACCGACCCCGAGGAACTCGCCGCCGCCCTCGACCGCCTCCAGGAGCAGGAGTGGTGGCCGCACGGGTACGACGGATCGGCCGTCGCCCAGGCCCGGTTGAAGGACGCCACCAGCCAGCTCATCGGCCGCTTCTGCCTCGCCGCGGAGACCGCGACCCGCGCCCGGTACGGGACAGGACCGCTCACCCGGTACGCGGCCGAGCTCGTCGTCCCGCGCGAGGCCCGCCTGGAGTGCGCGGTCCTGAAGGCCGTCGCCGACCGGTACGTGATGCAGCGCGCCGAGCAGACCCGGCTCCGTGCCGACCAGCGCGTCTGCGTCGCCGAACTCGCCGACGCGCTCGCCGCGCGCGCCCCGGAGGGGCTCGACCCGCAGTTCCGCGCGCTGTACGACGCGGCGCCCGACGACCGCGCCGCGAAGCGCGTGGTCGTCGACCAGATCGCGTCCCTCACGGACGCCGCCGCCCGCTCCCTGCACCGGCGGCTCACCGCCCCGCACCGGACGGCACGCACCGGTGAGTGACCAGGGACGATGAACACAGGATGTGACGGAAAGTGGCCGGATCGGAGTAGACCCCCTTCCGTCATCACGCTGCGTGCGGGACTCTCCCAGTGGGCACACAGGTTTCGAGGAGGCATCAAGTGGTCGACGCGGATCAGACGTTCGTCATCGTCGGAGGAGGTCTGGCGGGTGCGAAGGCAGCCGAGACGCTGCGCGCCGAGGGCTTCACCGGCCGGGTGATCCTCATCGGGGACGAGCGCGACCACCCGTACGAACGCCCGCCGCTGTCCAAGGGCTACCTCCTGGGCAAGGAGGACCGCGACAGCGTCTACGTCCACGAGCCCTCGTGGTACGCGCAGGCGGACGTCGAGCTGCACCTGGGCCAGACCGTCGTCGCCATAGACCGCGCCGCGCACACCGTCCGGCTCGGCGACGGCACGGTCGTCCGCTACGACAAGCTGCTCCTCGCCACCGGCGCCGAACCCCGCCGCCTGGACGTGCCCGGCACCGGCCTCGCGGGCGTGCACCACCTGCGCCGCCTGGCCCACGCCGACCGGCTGCGCCACGTCCTGGCCGCGCTCGGCCGCGACAACGGCCACCTGGTGATCGCGGGCGCCGGCTGGATCGGGCTCGAAGTCGCCGCGGCGGCGCGGGAGTACGGCGCGGAGGTCACCGTCGTCGAGCCCGAGCCGACGCCGCTGCACGCCGTGCTCGGCCCCGAGGTCGGCCAGATGTTCACCGAGCTGCACGCCGAGCACGGCGTCCGCTTCCACTTCGGGGCCCGCCTGACCGAGATCACCGGCCAGGACGGCATGGTCCTCGCCGCCCGCACGGACGACGGCGAGGAGCACCCGGCGCACGACGTCCTCGCCGCGATCGGCGCCGCCCCGCGCACGGCGCTCGCCGAGTCCGCGGGCCTCGCGCTCGTCGACCGCGCCGAGGGCGGCGGCGTCGCCGTGGACGCCTCCCTGCGCACCTCCGACCCGGACGTCTTCGCCGCGGGCGACGTCGCCGCCGTCCGGCACCCGCTGTTCGGCACCCGGCTGCGCGTGGAGCACTGGGCCAACGCCCTGAACGGCGGCCCGGCCGCCGCCCGCGCCATGCTCGGCCAGGACGTCACCTACGACCGCGTGCCGTACTTCTTCTCCGACCAGTACGACGTCGGCCTGGAGTACTCGGGCTGGGCGCCCCCGGGCACGTACGACCAGGTGGTGGTGCGGGGGGACGCGGGCAAGCGGGAGTTCATCGCGTTCTGGCTGCGGGAGGGGCAGGTGCTCGCCGGGATGAACGTGAATGTGTGGGACGTCACAGAGGCCATCCAGACCCTCATCCGCACCGAGGCCCGCCCCGACCCCGAGGCCCTCTCCGACCCGACCCACCCCCTGGAGTCCCTCCTCGGCTGACCCCCGGCCGTCCCTCGCGGGAGCGCCCCACTGCATCCATTAGCGCGCTCCGCGCGCGGGCACCCCTTTCCCGTAACCAGGGGGCTCCGCCCCCTGGACCCCCGAAATCGCGCTGGCGCCCTCGTCCTCAAACGCCGGACGGGCTGAAAACGTCGCCGCGCGGGCAGTTCCAGCCCGTCCGGCGTTTGAGGACGAGGCCGAAGGCCGATCAAGCGGGGTGCCAGGGGCGGCAGCCCCTGGTTTCGGGAAGGGGCGGGTCTGGGGCGCCCCGCGAGGGACGAGGTGTCGGCGCCGGGCCATAGAATCTGTGCGTGGCTGGGCGGATCAATGACGAGGATGTGAAGGCGGTTCGGGACGCGGTCCCGATCGACGCCGTGGTGTCCGAGTACCTCCAGCTCCGCAACGCGGGCGGCGGCAACCTCAAGGGCCTGTGCCCCTTCCACGACGAGAAGTCCCCGTCGTTCCAGGTCAGCCCCGCCAAGGGCCTCTTCCACTGCTTCGGCTGCCAGGAGGGCGGCGACACCATCACGTTCGTGATGAAGGTCGACCACCTCACCTTCTCCGAGGCGGTGGAGCGCCTCGCGGGCAAGGCGGGCATCACCCTGCGCTACGAGGAGGGCGGGTACAACCCCTCCCACCAGCGCGGCGAACGCATCCGCCTGATCGAGGCGCACAAGGCCGCCGCCGAGTTCTACGCGGCCCAGCTCGAGTCCCCCGAGGCGGAGATCGGCCGCGCCTTCCTCGCCGAGCGCGGCTTCGACCAGGCCGCCGCCGCGCACTTCGGCGTCGGCTACAGCCCCGCGGGCTGGGACCACCTCACCCGCTTCCTGCGCGGCAAGGGCTTCAGCGACAAGGAGCTGGTCCTCTCCGGCCTCTCCCAGGACGGCCGCCGCGGCCCCATCGACCGCTTCCGGGGCCGCCTGATGTGGCCGATCCGCGACATCGGCGGCGAGGTCGTCGGCTTCGGCGCCCGCAGGCTCCGCGACGACGACAACGGCCCGAAGTACCTGAACACCCCCGAGACCCCGATCTATAAGAAGTCCCAGGTCCTGTACGGCATCGACCTGGCCAAGAAGGAGATCGCCAAGTCCAGCAGGGCCGTCGTCGTCGAGGGCTACACCGACGTCATGGCCTGCCACCTCGCCGGGGTGCCCACGGCCATCGCCACCTGCGGCACCGCCTTCGGCGGCGAGCACATCAAGATCCTCCGCCGGCTCCTGATGGACAACGGCTCCGCCCGCATCATCTTCACCTTCGACGGCGACGCGGCCGGCCAGAAGGCGGCGCTGCGCGCCTTCGAGGACGACCAGAAGTTCGCCGCCGAGACGTACATCGCCATCGCGCCGGACGGCATGGACCCCTGCGACCTGCGCCTGGCCAAGGGCGACGCGGCGGTCGCCGACCTGGTGGAGCCCCGCACGCCCCTGTTCGAGTTCGCGCTGCGCCAGATCGTCGCCCGCTACGACCTGGAGACCCCCGCGGGCCGCGCCGCCGCCCTCGACGAGGCCGGGCCCGTGGTCGCCCGGATCAAGAACAGCGGCGCCCAGCACGAGGTCGCCGTGCAGCTCGCGGGCATGCTCGGCATCCTCGACACGCAGTTCGTCGTCAAGCGCGTCGCCCAGCTCGCCCGCTGGGCCCGCGACCGCGGCGGCAAGGGCCCGGCCCCGCAGCGCGGCCCCCAGCCGGTGCCCGCGCGCGCCCCCGCCGGCCCCTCCGGCCCGGCGCTCAACCTGCGCAACCCCGTCTACGCCACCGAGCGCGAGCTGCTCAAGCTGGCCCTCCAGCGGCCGGACCTGGTCTCCCCGGCCTTCGACGCGTACGGGGTCGACGAGTTCACGGCCGCGCCCTACGCCGCCGTACGGCAGGCGATCATGGACGCGGGCGGCGCCGAGTACGGCACCCAGGACCCGCAGGAGTACCTGGTCCGCGTCCGCGAGGCCGCCCCCGACGACACGGTCCGCGCCATGGTCACGGAGCTGGCCGTGGAGGCGATCATGCGGCGCACGGTCGACGAGGCGTACGCGGGCGACCAGCTCGTCACCGTCCGGCTGCGCGCGGTGGACCGCCGCATCCGCGACGTCCAGGGCACCTTCACCCGCCTCAGCGGCGGCCACGGCGACCCCGGGCAACTGGCCGCGGTGCAGAACGAGTTGTGGGTCCTGCAGCAGTACGGCCGGGCCCTCCGCGAACGCGGCGCCGCCGCCCTCTGACCCGGCGCGTCGACGCTCCGCCCCGGCCGGGAGTTCCAGCCCCGTCCGGCGTTCGAGGGCGAGGCGCGGAGCGGCCGAACGAGCGGGGTCCAGGGGCGGCAGCCGCCGGTTCCGGCGAACGGGCGGGCCTGGGGCGCCCCGCGCGGGGTAACCGACCGGTTACGGACCGGACTCAAAAAGTCACCGCACGCCCCTCGTGGCGGCCGTGTGTCGTACTCCACACTGGGACCGGTGCCTGAGTCCTCGGAGCGCGGCCGGACCGCAGCCAGCGGATGCGAGTCCGACACCACCGCGGTCCCACATCGCGTTCGGGACGGACAGCGGCGAGGCCGTCGACGCCGGTCCCGTCGTACCGCTGCCACACGCCTCAGCAGCGATCATCCTGGAGGTCGCCCCCGTGCAGACCCGGACCCTCACCCAGACCCGGCACCCGGCGCCGCCGCCGGACGAGCGCGTCACCGAGCCGCCGTCCCCGGCGGCCACCGGCGCGCCCGCGGCGCCCGAGACCCTGGACGCGGAGCCGGCGGAGCACCCGGAGCCCGCCGCGGTCCCCGGCCCCACCGACACCACGGACCCCGCTGATCCCGCCGACCCTGCCGACACCGCCCGCACCGCCGACACCGCCGGGACCCTCGTCGAGACGATCGAGTCGCCGGGCCCCCGCGGCCGCGCCGAGACCGGCGGCCCGTCCTCCGACCTGTTCCGCCAGTACCTCCGCGAGATCGGCCGCATCCCGCTGCTCACCGCCGCCGAGGAGGTCGAGCTCGCGCGCGCCGTCGAGGCCGGGCTCTTCGCCGAGGAGAAGCTGGCCGGCACCCCCGACCTGGACTCCCAGCTCGCCCTCGACCTGGACCGTCTCGTCGTCATGGGGCGCATGGCCAAGCGCCGCCTCATCGAGGCGAACCTCCGCCTGGTGGTCTCCGTCGCCAAGCGGTACGTGGGGCGCGGCCTGACCATGCTCGACCTCGTCCAGGAGGGGAACCTGGGCCTCATCCGGGCCGTCGAGAAGTTCGACTACGCCCGCGGCTACAAGTTCTCCACGTACGCGACCTGGTGGATCCGCCAGGCCATGTCCCGCGCCCTCGCCGACCAGGCCCGCACGATCCGCGTACCGGTGCACGTCGTGGAGCTGATCAACCGCGTCGTACGCGTCCAGCGCCGCATGCTCCAGGAGCGCGGCTACGAACCCACGCCCGAGGAGGTCGCCGCGCACCTGGACCTGCCGCACGAGCGCGTCAGCGAGGTGCTGCGCCTGGCGCAGGAGCCCGTGTCGCTGCACGCGCCCGTGGGGGAGGAGGACGACGTCGCGCTCGGCGACCTCATCGAGGACGGCGACGCCGCGAGCCCCGTGGAGTCGGCGGCGTTCCTGCTGCTGCGCGAGCACCTGGAGGCGGTGCTCTCCACGCTCGGCGAGCGCGAGCGCAAGGTCGTCCAGCTCCGCTACGGCCTCGCGGACGGCAGGCCCCGCACCCTGGAGGAGATCGGCCGGATCTTCGGCGTGACCCGCGAACGCATCCGCCAGATAGAGTCCAAGACCCTCAACAAGCTCCGCGACCACGCCTTCGCGGACCAGCTCAGGGGTTACTTGGACTAGCCAGGGGCCAGGCGGGCCGGGCGGTGGGCAAGCACCCCGAAGGGGCGCGGGGAACCGCGCGACCGGCCACGCACATCCGGCACACGCGGAACACCACCCCCCCGGCGGCGCTCAGTCCACCTCCACCACGGCCTCCGCGAACTGCGCCTTGTACAGCCGGGCGTAGGCACCGCCCGCGGCAAGCAGCACCTCGTGCGTCCCCTGCTCCACGATCGCCCCGTCCTCCATCACCAGGATGGTGTCCGCGTCCCGGATCGTGGAGAGCCGGTGCGCGATCACGAACGACGTCCGCCCGTGCGCGAGCCGCGCCATCGCCTTCTGGATCAGCACCTCGGTCCGGGTGTCCACCGAGCTGGTCGCCTCGTCCAGGACCAGGATCACCGGGTCGGACAGGAACGCCCGCGCGATGGTGACGAGCTGCTTCTCGCCCGCGCTCACCCCCGTGCCCTCGTCGTCGATGACGGTGTCGTACCCGTCGGGCAGGGTGCGGATGAACCGGTCCGCGTGCGCGGCCCGCGCCGCCTCCTCGACCTGCTCCCGCGTGACCTCCTTGGCGGCCCCGTACGCGATGTTCTCCGCGATCGTGCCGCCGAACAGCCAGGTGTCCTGGAGCACCATGCCGACGGCGCCGCGCAGTTCGTCCCGGGTCATCGCCGCGACGTCGACCCCGTCGAGCGTGATGCGCCCGCCGGTGACCTCGTAGAACCGCATCAGCAGGTTCACCAGCGTGGTCTTGCCCGCGCCGGTCGGCCCGACGATGGCGACGGTGTGGCCCGGCTCCACGACCAGCGACAGGTCCTCGATCAGCGGCTTGTCCGGCTCGTAGCGGAAGGAGACGTGCTCCATGGCCACGCGCCCGCGCAGCGCGGCGGGGCGCTCGCCGGGGACGGGGTCGGGCCCCTGCTCCTCGGCGTCGAGCAGCTCGAAGACGCGCTCGGCGGAGGCGACGCCGGACTGCACCAGGTTCGCCATCGAGGCGACCTGCGTCAGCGGCATCGAGAACTGCCGCGAGTACTGGATGAAGGCCTGCACGTCACCGATGGACAGCGCCCCGGAGGCGACCCTGAGGCCGCCGACCACGGCCACCAGGACGTAGTTCAGGTTCGACATGAAGAACATCAGCGGCTGCATCACGCCGCTGTTGAACTGCGCCTTGTACGACGCCTCGTAGAGCGCGTCGTTGTGCGCGGCGAACGCCTTCGCGGACTCCTCCTGGCGGCCGAAGACCTTCACCAGGGCGTGCCCGGTGTACATCTCCTCGACGTGCGCGTTCAGCGCGCCCGTGGACTTCCACTGCTGCACGAACTGCGGCTGCGACCGCTTGCCGACCTTCGTCGCCACCACGAACGACAGCGGCACGGTCACCAGCGCCACCAGCGCGAGCAGCGGCGAGATCCAGAACATCATCACCAGCACGCCGACGATCGTCAGCAGCGAGTTGATGAGCTGCCCCATCGTCTGCTGGAGCGTCTGGTTGATGTTGTCGAGGTCGTTCGTGGCCCGGCTGAGCACCTCGCCGCGCTGCCGCTTGTCGAAGTACGACAGCGGCAGCCGGGACAGCTTCGCCTGGACGTCGCCGCGCAGCCGGTACACGGTGCGGTTGATGGCGTGGTTGGACAGCCGCGTGGCCACGGCCATCAGCAGGCCCGCCACCACGAACACGGCCGTGGCCAGCAGCAGCACCTCGCCGACCGCGCCGAAGTCGATGCCGTGGCCGGGGGTGAAGTCGAGCCCGGAGAGCATGTCGGCCGAGCCGCCCTCGCCGCCGTCCCGCAGCCGCTGAAGCGCCTCGCCCTTGGTCTCGCCGTCGGGCATGGTGCGTCCGACGATGCCCGCGAACACCAGGTCGGTGGCGTGGCCCAGGATCTTCGGCCCGAGCACGGACAGGGCGACGCTGCCCACGACCGCCGCGAGCATCCCGTACATCGTGGCGCGCTCCGGCCGGAACTGCGCGAGCAGCCGCTTGCCGGAGCCCTTGAAGTCCATGGACCGGGAGTCGGGCCCCATCATCGGCCCGCCGATACCAGGGGGCATTACGCGGCCTCCGCTTCCGTGAGCTGGGAGAGGACGATCTCCCGGTACGTCTCGTTGTCCGCCATCAGCTCGTGGTGGCGGCCGGTGCCGACCACGCGGCCCTCGTCGAGCACGACGATCCGGTCGGCGTCGCGGATCGTCGACACGCGCTGCGCGACGATCACGACGGTCGCCTCGCGGGTCTCCTCGGTGAGCGCGGCGCGCAGCGCGGCGTCGGTGGCGTAGTCCAGGGCGGAGAACGAGTCGTCGAAGAGGTAGATCTCCGGCCGCTGCACCAGGGTGCGGGCGATGGAGAGGCGCTGCCGCTGCCCGCCGGACACGTTGGTGCCGCCCTGCGCGACGGGCGCGTCGAGCCCCAGCTCCAGGTTCTCCACGAACTCCTTGGCCTGCGCCACCTCCAGGGCGTGCCACAGCTCCTCGTCCGTGGCGTCCGGGTTGCCGTACCGCAGGTTGCTCGCCACGGTGCCCGCGAACAGGTACGGCTTCTGCGGTACGAGCCCCACGGTCCGGGCCAGCAGCGCCGGGTCGAGGGTGTCCACCGCGACGCCGTCGACCCGCACCTCGCCCTCGGTGGCGTCCATCAGACGCGGTACGAGGCTCAGCAGCGTCGTCTTGCCGCTGCCGGTGGAGCCGATCACGGCGGTGACCTCGCCCGGACGCGCGACCAGGTCCACGCCCTTGAGCACCGGCTCCTCGGCGCCCGGGTAGCGGAACCCGGCGCCGCGCAGCTCCAGGTGGCCGTGGCCGCGCAGCTCCGTGACCGGCGCGGCCGGCGGCACGACGCTCGACTCGGTGTCCAGGACCTCCTGGATGCGCTCGGCGCACACCTCCGCGCGCGGGATCATCATGAACATGAACGTGGCCATCATCACGGCCATGACGATCTGCATCAGATACGCGAGGAACGCGGTGAGGGCGCCGATCTCCATGGCGCCGTCGTCGATCCGGTGCGCGCCGAACCAGACGACGGCGATCGACGACAGGTTCACCACGGTCATGACGATCGGGAACATCAGGGCGAGCATCTTGCCGGTGCCGACCGAGACCTCGGTCAGCTCGGCGTTGGCGCCCCGGAAGCGCTCCTTCTCGTACGCGTCGCGCACGAAGGCACGGATGACGCGGTTGCCGGTGATCTGCTCGCGCAGCACCCGGTTCACCGTGTCGAGCCGCTCCTGCATGGTGCGGAACAGCGGCCGCAGCCGGCGCACGATCAGGCTGACGCTGACGCCCAGCACCGGGACGACGGCGAGCAGCACGCCCGACAGCGGCACGTCCTGGCCGAGCGCCATGACGATGCCGCCGACGCACATGATCGGCGCCGACACCATCAGTGTGAACGCCATCAGGACCAGCGTCTGCACCTGCTGCACGTCGTTGGTGGTCCGCGTGATCAGGGTCGGCGCCCCGAACTGGCCCACCTCGCGCGCGGAGAACGACTGCACGCGGTCGAAGACGGCGGCGCGCACGTCGCGGCCGAGCGCGGCAGCGGTCCGCGCGCCGTACAGCACGGCCCCGATGTTGCACACCATCTGGACGACGGTGACGCCCAGCATGAGGGCGCCGAACGTCAGGATGTAGCCCGTGTCCCCCTTCACGACGCCCTCGTCGATGATGTCGGCGTTCAGGGTGGGCAGGTAGAGGGACGCACAGGTCTGGAGGAACTGCAGGAGCACCAGCAGCACGATGGGTCTTCTGTACGGGCCCAGATGGGTCCGCAGGAGTCGTATGAGCACGCTCGTCTCTCGGCAAGGGTCGGGGAGTTGGGCGGCAGGCGGAAGCCGCCCACCATCCTGCGCCACCGACCCCTGCCCCGTGCAAGCGATTAACCCATGACCGGGTCAAAAATTATTCCGGACCAAGATCTGGTCCCACTGAACCGACTGAAGGTACTCCTCCCCTCACGCACCGTGGCGGAAGGTCCTGGTCCGGCGCACGGGAGCCGCGGGGGAGGGCATGGGGGTGCCGCGGGGGCGCGGGCGGCACCGCTCGGGGCACGAACGCTGCCGGACGCCCCCGCCGGGTGGGGCGCCGCTCGGGGCGCTGTCCTCCCGGGCGCCTCGGGGGGTGTGGCACGGCTCGGCGCGCGGCGCTCCCGTACGCACCTGTGGGGTGGGGCGCGGCTCGGGGCGCGGCGCTCCCGGATGTGCTGCGGGGTGTGGCACGGCTCAGGGCGCCGCGCTCCCGGATGCGCTGCCGGGCGGGGCGCCGCTCAGGGCGCGAACGCTCCCGGATGCGCCTGCTCGCGCACCGTCACGTACTGCTGGCGCACCGCCTGCCCCACCGGCAGCTCCTCGCCGGGCTCGAAGACCTGGGCGACCGGCCCCTGCCACTGCGGGAGCTGCCCGGTCAGGGCCCAGGTGGCCTGCCGGGCCGCGCCGATCGCCGCGTAGTCCGCGGGCTGGACGACCACGACCTGGGTGCCGAAGAGCATCGGCGCCACCGCCCGCACCGCCGGCAGGTCCGCGGCCGGCCCGAGCAGGAAGACCCGCCGCACCTCGACGCCCCGCCCGCGCAGCACGTCGAGGGCGTCGCCGAGCCCGCAGAGCATGCCCTCGAAGGCGGCCCGCGCCAGGTGCTCCGGCTTCATCGACTCGCGCCGGAGCCCGGTCAGCGTGCCCGCGGCGTGCGGCAGGCTGGGCGTTTTCTCGCCCTCCAGATAGGGCAGCAGGACGAGCCCGTGGGCGCCGGGGGTGGACTTCAGCGCCAGGTCGGAGAGGGTTTCCAGGTCCGGTACGCCGAGCATCTCGGCGGTGCCGCGCAGCGCCCGTACCGCGTTCGCGGTGTGCACGACGGGCAGGTGCATGCCCGTCGCGTCGGCGAGCGAGGTGATGGTGCCGGACGGGTCGACGAGGGCCTCGTGGTGGACGGCCGTGACGGAGCCGGAGGCGCCGAGGGACACCACCACGTCCCCCTGCATCACGCCGAGCCCGAACGCCGCGGCCATCGTCGCGCCCGTACCCGCCGAGATCACCAGCCCCTCGGGCGTCGTCCCGGCGGACTCGGCGGGCCCGAGGACCTCCGGGAGCATCGCCTGGTGCCCGAGGGCCAGCTCCACCAGGTCGGGCCGGTACGCGCCGGTCGCCGCCGACCAGTAGCCGGTGCCGGAGGCGCCGCCGCGGTCGGTGGTGCGCCGGGTGGGCCGTCCGAGGAGCTGCCACACCAGCCAGTCGTGGGCCTGCATGAGCAGGGTGGTGCGCAGGGCGGCCTCCGGCTCGTGCTTGGCGAGCCAGCGCAGCTTCGCCACCGGCTGGGCGGCCTGCGGGACGCAGCCCACGGCCTGCGCCCACGCCTGCCGGCCGCCGAGCGCGTCGACGAGGTCGGCGGCGGCGACCTGGGCGCGGGGGTTGTTGCCGACGAGCGCGGGCCGCACGGTGGTGCCCTGCGTGTCGAGCGGCACGAGCGCGTGCTCCTGCGCGCACACGCCGATGGCCTGCACGCCTTCGAGGAGCCCGCCGCCGGCGGCCTCGCCGAGGGAGAGCAGCCAGGCCTGCGGATCGACGTCGGCGGGCCGCCCGCCGTCGGGGCCCTCCAGCGGATGCGGGGCGTACCCCTGCCTGAGTACGGCCCCCGTGTCGGTGTCACAGACCACGATGCGTGTGAAATCGGGCGAACTGTCCAACCCCGCGACTATCCCCATGCCTGGATTCTGCCGCATCCGGGGCGGTGCCTCGCACGTGCGTCCGGGGGGGAGGTCCTGCGGGCCGGGCGGGGGTGCGGGCCGGGCGCGGCCTCCGGGAGCGGGCAGGGGGCCGCCGCGCAGGCAGGGGTCCGCCGCGCAGGCACGGTCTGCCCCGCAGGCAGGGGTCCGCCGCGCAGGCAGGGGTCCGCCGCGCAGGCACGGGTCCGCCTTGCAGGCACAGGTCTGCCCGGCGGGCACGGGTCCGCCCCGGGCGCAGGCTCGCGCCCGGGGCGGTGTGCGCCACGGCGGCCGGGGGCCGCGCGCGGCTAGGTGTTGCTGGTTCCCCAGTCGTCCGCGGTGTCTCCCTGCCCGCGCTCGCGCAGCGACCGTACGCGCTCGGCCACGGACTCGGGCACGCGGTCGCCCACCTTCTCCGAGACCGTGTGGAGCGCCTTCCCGGCCACGTCACGGCCCTGCTGGGTGGCGGACTCGACGGTGTTGCGCACGGCGGGGTTCTGGGAGACCTCGCGGAAGGACTTCTTCATCTGCTCGTAGCGCTCGCGCCCGGCGCGCGTACCGAGCACGTACCCCAGAGCGAGTCCTGCCACGAATGTCAGCCGGTAGCGCATGACGGCCACCCTTCCCTTGCCTCGACTGTCCCGACGTCGGTCCCGGGGGATACCGATTGGCGGAGCACCCCCCTGCTTGCGCTAATGTATGTGTCGCAGCGAGCGCACGCCGCCCGGGAATCCCCAGGTAGGTGACATTGTTGCAGTGGCTCTGTCACCAAGAGTCATTCCCCTGTAGCTCAATTGGCAGAGCAGCCGGCTGTTAACCGGCAGGTTACTGGTTCGAGTCCAGTCGGGGGAGCTCGGTCTCCTGTAGCTCAATTGGCAGAGCAGCCGGCTGTTAACCGGCAGGTTACTGGTTCGAGTCCAGTCGGGAGAGCTGTACGACGAGGACCCCTGAGGCACCGCCACGGCGCCCGGGGGTCCTCGCGCGTGCCGGAGCCGCCCCCTCGGCTCCTCGCTCAACCCTCCCTGGCCCGAACTCGTTTCGCCCCTGGTGGAACCATGCGGGCCGCGGCGGGGTCCTCATGGTCGTGCGATGCCGACCAGCCGGAGCAGGAGATCGTATGAGCGGCTATGCTGCGGCAGACGGCGCGCACAAATGTGCGCGACGCGCCGTTAGGGGCGGTAGCTCAGCCGGTTAGAGCAGCGGACTCATAATCCGTCGGCCGTGGGTTCGAGTCCCACCCGCCCCACCAAGCGGCACAGGTGCAGAAACGTTATGACCTGCCCCGCGCCGCACCCGGCCCCTCGCACGCCGAGGGGCTTTCCCCTGCGCAAACACCATGACCGCCCAACCCCCACGCCGAACCTCGGGCGGGGGAACGTCACCCCGTCATACGACATGGGGTGCCGGGCCGAGGTGGCCGAGGGTGAGACGGTGAGGCTCGTCACGGTGGGGGCTGGGGCTCGGCGGGAGACCTTTGAAGCCCGCTGAGCGAGAGGGCCCAGGCCTTCCTTTCACCGCCACCGCCGCCCTGGCAACGCCTCCCGCCCGGCCAGCCCACCATCACGCCGGAGCCGCCCCGCGGCCTTCTCTGCAGGGTTGCCGCTGGTGCCTGGCCCGAGGCCTGGGCTGAGTGCATCGGGCCGCATGCGGGGGACCATGGTCCGCGCGTGAGGGGCGGCGACCTGGCCTCCGGGGACCCCCCGCAGGCGCGGGGACCACTCGGTGCCGGGCAGCAGGGTGAGCTGGAAGCAGGGACCACCCCCGCACGCGCGGGGACCACCCTTGGCCGAGCCGTTGCCAGGGTCGCTGATCGGGACCACCCCCGCACGCGCGGGGACCACAGGCCGTGACCTCGTGTTTTACGTCGCCAGACCCCTGTTTTTACTGACTTTCGCAGAGTCCGGCATATCGCCGCAAGGGTAATTAAGGGTAATAACGACCACCGGACCTCACCGATTGCCGAAGCGTCGTCGTTTCGCCGCCTTGCTCCAGCCCTGCCGTGGCGGCTCGGCAGAAGTGTTGCCGGGCGTGGCCGGGCGGGGTGAGGGGCGGTGCAGGAGGGTGAGGCCTTTGCGGTTGGTGGGGTGCCAGGCGTGTTCGTGGGCGGCGAAGGTGAAGCCTTGCTCGTTGTCGGTCTGGTACGCCAGGAGTGCGCGGCCTTTGCCGCGGTACTGGCGGACTTCCTCCCACAGGGTGTCTCGGACGCGGGCGGAGGGTGCGCCGAGGAACACGCCAGGAGAGATTTCCAGAAGCCAGCGGGTGAGGAAGCCGCGCAACCCGGCGGGGCAGTTGGTCAAGACAATGACGGTCACCAGATCGGCTCCTCCCATGCGCCGGAGGTGGTGGTCCGGTGGCCGTAGTTGCGGCCGCCCTCGACGTGGCGGTCGCCATCGGACTGCAAGCTCACCTGGTCCGTGGCCTCGTTCGACCCCGCCTCGTGCGGACCTGGGCGGCCGTAGGGATCGAGGAGGTGCTTGATGTCGCGTACACAGCGGTCGAGCAGGCCCGATGCGTTGACGCGGTCTCGTAGCGCCCGGCGCGTACGGGTGGCTACGTCGTGAGGGCCCTCGGCTGCGGCGTCGAAGGCCGCCGGGATGCCGACCTCGGTCTTGTAGAGGTCGGCGATGTCGAGGACGAAGGAGCGCTCGTGCCCGGAGTGGATGAAGCCGAGGCCGGGGGAGCAGCCGAGGGCGGCCACGACCGCGTGGGCTATGCCGTACATGCACTGGGCAGCGGCGGTAACGGCTTGGTTCGGGGGATCACCGGCGCTGAAGTCGCCGTGGTGGTACTCGCGTCGGCGCCAGGGCACGCCCGTGCGGGCCGACTCGCGGCGGTAGCACTCCTTGACCCGGCGCCCCTCCATGTTCAGCAGGTCCTGACGTGTCCGGGTCGAGGTGTCGTCCTCCGGGAAGCGCAGGCGGTACATGGCCCGTGCCACCTCGAGGCGTGCACGGCGGTTGGCCCAGGCGGTCGCCTGCGCCTCGACGAGCCGGGACGAGCGGGTCAGCGCGCGGCCGCCGGCGTAGAAGCGCACACCTTGCTCACCGACCCAGGCGACTCCGGCTCCGCACTCGCCGAGTACGGACATGGCCTGGTGGGTCACGCGCGTGCCCGGGCCGAGGAGCAGGGTGCCGATGGTGGCGGAGGGAATGTGCGTCACCCCGTCCGCGTCGCTCGCGGTGATCGCGTTGTCCTCGCGGTGGATGGTGCACCGCTCCAGGTAGACGAAGGAGACGCGGTCGCCGACCCGCGTCAGCTCGCGCGGCGAGGAAGCACCGCGGCCGCTGACGGTGCTCACGACGCCCGTACCGGGGCGAGCGTCATCAAGCCACAGCCATACGCCTTCGCCTTGCCGAGCCCGTGGGTGAGGGTGCGGCGGAAGGCCTCCAGGTCGGTGATGCGCAGCCGTCCGTCGTAGGTGACGCGGGTGAACTGCACCGGCCGGGCTCGGTCGGCACCGCTGCTCCCTCCGACCGGACTCTGCGAGCCCCCTTTGCGGAACTGCATGGGAAAGCGGTCGTGTACGACCACCTCATGTTCGTGCCCGCCTTCGGTCAGCCGGCGTTCGGGAGGCGTCCGCAGTACTTCGAACCCGGCCTGTTCCTGCCGCTGGAGCAACCAGTTGATCTGGTGCGCCGGAGTGACGTGCGCGGTGCGCTTCGTACGGGACCGGGGGGCGTCCTCCGGTTTGCGGATGTTGTGGACCGGGTTCGCGGTGAGGCGGAAGCTCCAGACGTCTCCCACGTCGAGGGCGTTCAGGAACTCCCCGTACGCGAACGTGCTCCACCCCGGCTCTTCCAGATGGGGCCACCCCGCCTGCTCGACGAGGTGCGTCAGGTCCGGCCGGGAGGGGCTGACGATGAACAGATCGGCCCGCCCGCCTGCCGCGGGGTCGATGCGCCACAGGACGCGTGGGCCCTGGCCGTCTCGTGGCGGGACGTCGGGGAAGGACATGTTCACGGCGCCGTGGAGCAGGTGGGGTGACCCGAGGAGCCGACGGGTCTGCGGCCGACCGGTGTTGAAGCGGAAACGGGTCAGGTACATCAGGAAGTCCTTGGAGAGGGCGGTGGGGTCGGTCCGGTGGCATCGACACGGCGGAGGCCGGTGGTCGGATCGTGCGCGGGGGGAGTGTCGACGCGGCTGGTGAGCACGCCACGCAGGGCGTACTGCCGGTGACGCGGGTCGTAGCTCACCGGGGTGTCCCGCAGTGACAGATGCGGGGTCTCGTCCGGCGGGCAGTCCACGAGCAGGTCCAGCGAGTCGGGGGCGGCCGCGATGTCCCCCTGCTCTGCCGCCCGTTCCGTCTGCCGCACGTACCACGGGGACGCCTGCCAGAGAGCACCGCGCAGGGCCTCTTCCAAGGTGACGTTCTCCTGCGGGGGGCCCATGTCGAGCGGGCGGGACGGCGGGCAGGAGCGGCGACCGAGGTAGGGCAGGAACTGCGGAGCCAGCACGGACTCGTACAGGCGATGAAGCAGGCCCGAGTCCCCCTCGACCCCGGCGACAAAGACGGCATCGCTGAGGTAGAACCTCTCGGACAAGGGCATGGCCTTCTCCGAGTCCGCATGGTGTGCGGTATGGAAGTCCCGCAGCCGGGAACCGGGTTGATCGATTCGTACGCCGTACCGCAGCGCTGCCAGGTCGGAGAGGTCCGCATGGCGCGGGCGCCCCTCGGCAGCGGCGAGCAGACCGAGTACGCCGCTCTTGGTGGGCGCGTTCTCGGTGCTGCGGCGGGCGAACCGGGCCGACGCGCCCCAGGACTGCAGCGGGCCGGCGAGCCGCAGCAACAGCACTGTCATGCCCTGGACCCCACCCGCCGCGCGACAGCCGCCGTCACGTCCCGCATCAGGACGTCGAGCGTGACACCTGCGCCGAGCGGAGCCAGCGCCTGTGTCTCCTCGCCCACGCGGAACACCCAGGAGTTCTCGTCCGAGGTGATGCCGTACTGGCGCTCCAGCTCCGGCACATACTGCGCGAGTCGCTCGCAGCTCTCGCGCAGGTAGCCGCCGCCGGGGCCCTGCGGTACCGGCCTTTCGAAGGCGCTGACGAAACTGACCGGGCGGCGGTCGCGCAGCTTGACGATGACGGCGGCGGGCAGTGTGTGGTTGCCGAATGTGTTGATCTTCCCGGTGGGCAGGGAGGTGATGAACGCCTCCAGAAACGCACCGACGGCCTTTTCCACAGGGGCACTCGGCGACTCGCCCTCTCGCAACCCGTCCCCCAGATTGCGCTGCAACTCGTCCACGTCCACAGCGGCGTAGCGGTACAGCGTCGCGGAGTTGAAGTCGACGGTCCCGATCATCCCGGCGCCCGACTCGTCGTCCAGGCTGAGGTCGTCCACCGCCGTGTAGTAGTCGGACTCGATCTCTGACTTATGTACGCCGATGGCGTGCGCCACCTGGACCGCCGCCTCCACGTTGAGATCCGCCGAGTCCGCGACCATCCGCCCGAACAGCGCGATGTCCACCGAGTGCCGTGAGTCCACGGCTCGCTTGGCATCTGCCTTGTTCTTCTTGAGGTGGTCCGTGAGTGCCTTCGCATCCCCGTCGGGACCGCTGGCCGTCACCGCGAGCTCGGCGAGGGCGTCCAATTGCGTGTTGCTCAGGAACATCAGGTATGCGGACTCAGGCGCGGCAGTGGGGTCCTCACCGTTTTTCGGCTTGCGCCTGGGCGCATCGATCTTCGAGCCCGTCGCTGTCTCGAGAACTGCGGTGGCCAGTTGTACCGCCGTCTCAGCCAGCGCAGGCTCCTTATGGGCGATGCGCCTGGCCAGTGCTTCAGCCACCTTCTTCGTCCTGACGCCTAGTGCGGAGGCGGGTAGGAGGTCTTCGAACGCCTGACGCGTAGCGCGCTTCCACGCCTGGCTGGAGACGCGGGCCCGTCGTACTCCGCCATAGATGGCCGTCTTGGGCGTTCCGGTGTCGTCGCGGTTGAGGTTGCTCGGCGGGACAGTCTGCAAGATGTGGATGTCGAGGATGGTCCGAGTCACGGAAGTTCCGTTCTCCTTGGGCAGGTGGTTTGTCGCCCGTACGTAGGCGGGTGGTTGTGGAGAAGGGTGCGGGCGCCGCGCCCGGGGGCTAATCGCCCGTGTCCGCACTCCTCGTGTCCAGGTCGTCGGGCGGGGAGCCGGACGGTGTCTCCCCATCGCGCTCGTTCGACGCGGAGGACGCGTATGCGCGGTGGAAACCCCGCCCCCACTCCCGCCTTACGTCGGCCTGGAACGCCAGCTGCTGCCAGCGGTCGAGCTGATCGGCAAGGCTGCCGTAGTCCAGGGGGATGCGGGCGGCACGCAGCAGCAGCACCATTTCGCGGAGCCGGACGCCCAGCGTCTCGAAGTCGGCCGAGCTTCCGATGCGTACGAAGCGCTTGCGGACGCCAGGGTTGAGGTCAGTGTCCGGTACTGCCTTAGGGGACGCGGTCCCTTCCGAAGCGTCGGCCTGACCGGAATCCCCGTCGGTGGCCCGGTCTTGCGGGCCTGTCCTGCCCTCGGCCAGACGTCGCACGGCACGGCCCAGCGTCCAACGATCGACGTGCATCGCTTCCTCACGGATCGACTGCTGGTGCAATGCCCAGAGGGTGACAGCCAGGTGGACCGCGCGATCCTCGCGTTCCTCCTGCTGCTCATGCCGAAGCACGTCCCGGTACGACAACGCCTCCGACATGTCGCCCTCTTGATGTTGAGTCGCGCGAGCACGGAGCCTCGTCAGTGCCTCCAAGTCGTCGAGACCCCAGGCCGTGGGAGTGCTGTGTGGATCGCGGCCGGCCTCGCGACGCAGTCTGGCCACGGAGGCGACAGCGGAGGCGACGTTGCTGCGGTATCCCGCCTGAAGCCGCCCGATGATCTCCGTCGTCGCCTGGGCGACGAGAGAACGCGTCGTACCGGTGCTGGCCGAGGTCATGATGACGCCTCCGTGCGCATATCAGTGGTGACCCGAGAAGCCGGGGAACGCGAGTCCTTCGCGGCGGGCGGCCCGAGAATCTTGTCGAGCCGGGCACGGAACCAGCTCTCCGCACGGCTTGTGTCCAGCAGCCGTGGACCGCGCCCTGGGATGTCCACCAGGCGCCCTTCGTCGGCGGCGGGTCCGGCGGAGTTGAGAAGTTGCCTGCCGAGCCGCACGACATGCCTGCGCACCGTGGTCCGCCACTCCTGGCGAGCCACGAGCAGGTCCGGGAAGGCGTACAAGTCCTTCAACCACGCGCGGTACGGGCCGTCGAGCGCGCCGAAACCGAGGTCGCGCGCCGTCGCGGTGGGGGAGGCGGGGTCGGTGCCCGCGGCACGGGCGAGGTTCGTGGCGAGCTGTCCGAGCGCGATCACGGACTGCTCGGCGTCGCTGACGGCATCCACGGCCGCCGCACCGTACACCGGGTCCTCCTCGTGCAGAGTGATGACCGGCAGGACGACGGAGTCGTCGACGATCTCGTCGATGACCGACTGCTGAGTTCCGTAGACCGCACCGACGAGGCGCAGCCGCACCAGCTTGCCGGGGGCGACCTCCCCGTTGGTGATGACTTGGGTGACCCAGCGGGTGACGCCGGAGCGCCGGGTGCTCGGAGCCTCACCGCGCCGTGCGATGTCCGTCGCCTGCTGTCGCGCGGGAAGCAGGGAGGCGAGCCCGCGCCAGGCCGCCTTGCTGGGATCGTGCCGCTGAGGCATGTACACCAGCGGGCGCTTCTGCTTCTTCTCCTGCGTCGGACTGCGCCGCCAACTGGTCATCGGCTCCAGCGTCCACGGAGACGACCACCTGAGCGGGTCGCCGTAGCCGAGCACGACTCCGGTCACCACACCGTCCTGCGCGTGCAACCGAACCCTGCGGGACTGCCAGGTGTACAGGTCGCGCAGACCGTGGGGACCGGCCGCCGTATCGGTCCGCTCCGCGGCTCCTGCTGGTGGGCGCCGCCACACGGGCTTGTCGTCCTCCGCCTCTTCCGCGCGGTCGTACGCCTCCTCAACAGCGATGAGGTTGAGCAGCAAGGTTTCCCGCAGTGTGTCCCCTTCGGCGAAGACTCCGCCGAGGTCCCCCAGAGATCCCACACCGAGCGGATAGACCTTTCCGGCCTTCCCCCGCGGGTCGTCGCGCATGGCCGACTTGATCCCGGACGTGTCGTAGGCGTGGGCGTGGACGAGCCAGCGCGCCGCCTCCGCGTACGACAGGTGATCGACTCCGGGATGCCGCATGGCGAAGAAGGGGTCGCCCACCGGAACGTCCGCGACGATACGGCTGAGGGGAGCCAGCTCGTCCTTGATGGTGCGCAGGTGCGCGACCTGGAAGAACGGATGCTCAGGGTGGAAGAGGTCGAAGCGGCCCCGGTGCTGCTCCAAGTATCCCGGGACTGCGGAGAGCGCATCCTGTGAGTTCCAGAGCTCCTCCCAGTCCTCCAACTCGGCAGGCCCGTCGAGCGCGTCGTAGAGGATGGCGAGCAACAGCCGCAGGAGTGCCAACTCCTGGGTGGGCACGTCCCCGACCAGCCGCCGGAGGTGATGTGCCTCCTCGAAGAGGCGGAGCAAGGAG
This sequence comes from Streptomyces sp. CC224B, assembly GCF_030010595.1. Classification (NCBI taxonomy): domain Bacteria; kingdom Bacillati; phylum Actinomycetota; class Actinomycetes; order Kitasatosporales; family Streptomycetaceae; genus Streptomyces; species Streptomyces sp. CC224B. The sequence goes on from NZ_JASCXL010000067.1 coordinate 43,969, forward strand.
ACCTCTTCCACCGTCCCGTCGCTACGCTGGACCGGGAGCCAGGGCGCGGACACCAGGTCGAAGGACGGCGGCTCGGCAGTCTTGGCGGCCACGGCCGCCTCCGTGCGCTGACCGTGGTCAACGCTGGGACGTCGTGTCTGGGCGGGGCCATCCGGCGCTGTGTCGGTAAGTCCGCCAAGGGCTCTGTCACTTGGGCTTCCTTTCTCCTCTGGTCTCCTTGCTTCGTCTCCTGACTCGCCGTGCTGGTTCGTGGACGCGCCGGGAGCCGTCACCCGCAGGCCGTCGGTGCGGCTGTAGGTGAGACGGAAGCCTGACAGACGGGTCTGACAATCGTGGTCCAGGACGAGGATCAGCTCACCCGCCAGCCAGGGGCACTCCTTGACCTGCCAGGCGGGGATCAGAAAGCGCTCCAGCTCGGCGATGCTCCGGTCGATCATCCACGGCGTGCTGAAGCGTCCGGGAAGCGTGAGGGCGCTCGCTGCCACGGCTTCGGCGGCGCGACGTGACGGCGGGAAGTCCACGGGCAGCTCCAACCCTCCGCGCTCGCCTTTGGCGCCGCCGTCCAGCCAGGGGACGGTGGTGAGCCGGCCGTTGGCCTGACGCTGGACGACGAGCACCTCCAGCGTGTCGTCGGAGTCCCGCACCTGAGCGCGCCCCTTGGCGTTGTCGTCCGCGTCTCCGGCATGGGTGTCCAGCCATCCGAACACCGGCCGTCCCGGCCGCCGCACCGGGCCGAGCAGGAAGCCCGCGGCACGCTCTCGCTTCTCGGCGAGCAACGCGTCGTGCGCGATGCGGGCTTCTTCGAGCCGGGCGGCCCACGCGTCCGAGGTGACGGGCTCCTCGGAGTAGACAGCTTGTACGAGTGGACTGATGTCGTCTGGGAGCGCCAAGGTCTCCCCGGCCAGGAACGGCCCGAGGACCGCCAGGGTGCGCAGCAGGGTGTACTCGCTCCGGTACACGGCCAGCGTCCCGGACGCGGGCTTCGGTGGATCTTCCTCCCAGGCCACTCCCGTGATGAGACAGCGTGGCCGCGCCAGGCGCGCCGGCCTCACCCTCGCGTGTCGGTGCAGACGCCCCATGCGCTGGAGCACCAGGTCCACGGGCGCCAAGTCCGTGACCAGCAGGTCGAAGTCCACATCGAGCGACTGCTCCAGGACCTGGCTGGCCACCACTACATGCCGTCGCGGCCGCTCCGCACCGTCCGGCCCGAACAGCCGGAGCATCGCCGCGTCCTTGGCCGCCCTGTCGGCGGCCAGGAACCGCGAGTGCGCCACCGTGACCGTGTCGTCCCCGAGCCGGGCCCGCAGGACATCCGCGGCTTCCAGTACGCGCTCGACCGTGTTGCGGAGAACCAAGGCGCAGCCGCCCTCGGACAGCTCACGTTCCAGGCGGTCGGCCAGGAGGGGGAGATCGTCGTCCAGGCGCTCGATCACGACGTTGGTACGGCGTCCGGAGGCGGCGGGAGGCGTCGCGGTGAGCGTCGGATGTCCCGGTGCGGCCGCGGTGAGCAGCGGGTAGGCGGCGCTGAGAGACCGGTTCTCGTCGTCCTTGCCACCGGAGTATGCGGCTACGAGAGCGTTCCTACGTGTCGCAGGAAGCGTCGCCGAAAGCAGTACGACGGGGACGCGGTACGCCGCCAGCCACTCCAGTACGCGGTCCAAGTACCGGCCCATGTACGCGTCGTACGCGTGCACTTCGTCGATGACGACAACCTTGCCCGCGACTGCGAGGTGGCGCAGTGCGAGGTGGCGACTTCTCAGCCCGGCGAACAGAACCTGGTCGATGGTCGCCACCGCGAAGGAGGCGAGCAACTGCTTCTTCCGCCCCCGTAACCACTGGTGCGCGTGCAGCCCGGAAGGCCGAAGACGTCCGGGCGCCACGGTCTCCTCGCCGTCGAGGTCGACGGCGACGACGGCTCGCCGCCCGTCGGCGAGCAGCCCGGCCCACTCGTCGTTGAGCGCCGCCTTGGCGTGCGCGAGGACAACGGAACGGGCTTCGCCCTCCTCTCCCCGTCCAGGAAGGTGGTCGAGCCACGCCATCAACCGGGAGAACATGGCGTCACTGGTGGCCCGTGTCGGCAGGGCGACGAGCACGCCGCCGGCGCCCGCGCGTGCGGCCAGGACCTCCGCCGCGGCGAGGGCCGCCTCCGTCTTTCCCTCACCCATGGGTGCCTCGATCACCAGCAGCCCCGGTGCGGGCATCTCCCGGACGAGCCGTACGGCCTCCGTCTGCACGGGGCGTATGTCGGCACCCGTCAGAGGGGGAAACCGCTGGGCGAACAGCTCGGCGGGCTCGCCCGGAGGCTCCCCCGGCACCCACGGCTCGGGCAGCGCCAGTCCTTCCCAGGCGGCTCGCAACCTTCGGCGCTCACCGGCAGGGCCCTCCGGCCGCCAGGTGTCCGGGTCGTACGGGAAGAGTTCCGGTGCGCTGGCGATCCAGTCGGCGAGGATGACCACCGCGGTCAGCGCCACCTGTGCGGGCTGCGGAAGGCGTACGTTGCGCCAGGCGGGCAACCGGGCGGCCACGCCGGCCAGTTCGGCACAACCGTCCATGAGCTCGTACTGCACCCGGCGCCATGTTTCCTCACTCGGCCCTGGATGCCGCAACAGATGCGGTCGTAGCTGGAGGTCATGGATCTGCTGATGGTCGGGAGGCACCCCGTGATGACCACCGGCCACCACCGCGAACTGTCCGCTCGCCCGGTTGCCCAGGCCGAAGCGCTCCGCCAACCACTCCTGGAGCAACAGTTGCCCGGCAAGGCCGTGCGGCGCGAGGCGCCTGTCCTGCCCGTACTCCTGGCGGAGCGGCATATCGAGCCCGGCGTCCCGCATGCGCCCGGCCAGGGGCTCCACCTGGCAGGCGAAGGCGGGCGTCGCCTTGCCGACATCGTGGGCAGCCCCCAGGAACCGGACGAGCCGAAGTGCGTCGTCCGCCCCGCCCGGCAGTGCCGTGGACACCAACTCCACGACGCCTTTCGGCACCCAGTACTGCCATAACTGCCCGGCCGCGGCGGCGCTGTCCGCCAGGTGCCGCCACAGGGGCAGTGAGCTGTCCGACGAGCGCTCGTGCTTCGCCCACGCCGTACGAGCGGCTGGGGACAGCTCGGCGAACGGTGCTTGGGCTTCACGGGGTTCGGGGGTCATGGGTGCATGAAACATGCCTGTCCCATCCTGCGTACGGGGCAACGTGAAATCTCGCCGAACGCCTATGGCGACGTGTTACGGACGTGAGGGGATGCTGCGGCGGGAGGGTGCTGTGACGGCGGGGACTCCCGGGCGCCGCCGCAGCGGCACCCGAGACCCACGCGATCTGCGATCAGGTGCGGCGCGGGATGAACACGGCCGGGCGGATCAGCACCACGACCAAAACAACTGACCCCCACACCCAAGGGGCGTAGGGGGAAGGCGTCGACGGGCACGCCGCGATCAACGTCATGAGCAGGACGTGCAGAGCGGGGTGCCCAGGTAAGGGCGGTCCGTGCTTAGGCGCGGACATGCTCGGTCCGGTCATTGAATATCATTCCCTTCGTGTCGTGAGACGCGGCTCTCGCGGCATCCCGCCGGGCCTCCTGGCCACTCGTTGGGATCGAGATCTGGGCTGGGGGGCTCGGCCCTGTGGGCCAACAGCCGCGTCAGATACGGGCGTTGAGCCTACACTTGTTGGCTGCGTCGCGCTCGCGCTTCGTTGAGATGTTTCTCTAGCTATACGTGCTTCCCAGTTAAGCCGAGCGGCTTCGCTGGGGTGCCCTGCTCCCTGTCTCCGGCACTGTGGGGCCCACTGACCTGGTAAGCAGCCACGCAAGGGAGCGTGACGTCGACAAGCGTCTAGAAGGCGGCTCATCGCGCGCTGCGGTGATCGGCTGCCTGTTATTGGGCTTGCGGTCGCATGCGGAGTGATGAGTGGGCCACACACACGCGGTAGACAGACGGGCCCCATCGTGAGGGTCTTCCAAGCCCCGCATTGGCGGGGAGCACGCAGCCATCCGTGCATCCCAGGGGCCACCCCCGCACGCGCGGGGACCGCTGGCCCAGGTATCGCTTCCCTCGCTGGACGATGGGACCACTCCCGCACGCGCGGGGACCACACGCCCGGCAGACTAGCTAGCCGCTTACTGCTGGGACCACCCCCGCACGCGCGGGGACCACTGCGCCATGAGTTGGGGCTGTTGCGCTCCAGAGGGACCACCCCCGCGCGCGGGGACCGCCTGAGCGAGGGCGCGGCGGCCGCCGTCGACCTGGGACCACCCCCGCACGCGCGGGGACCGCACCGAGCACCGCGCGCCCACGCCCGGCGGCCAGGGACCACCCCCGCACGCGCGGGGACCACTTGGAGGCTGCTGACGCGGCTGGTGTGGAGTCGGGACCACCCCCGCACGCGCGGGGACCACAGCATGACGGCCGCCCGCGCGGCCGGCATCACGGGACCACCCCCGCACGCGCGGGGACCACAGGCCATGACCTGCGGCTTTGAGCGGCTGTCAGCCGTTTTTTACTTACTAGCTGGAATACCGGCACTCCGCCTCATACGCCATCAAGTCGGACTATCACTGCAAGGCCTCTCCGTCTCAGGAGTCGTGACGATGTAAGCCTATGCCTGTCACAAATGCGGTGCGGTGGTGAAGGCCTAGGGGCGCCGACTGGCTCTTTGACAGGGGCTGACAGGGCCGGGCGCCAGTAGCAGGCGACCGCTCGGGTGCACGGACGGCGCTGACCGACCTCGCGGACCAGGTCCACCAGGCGCCTTCCGCTTGGGAGAACGCGGTCGGCGCGCGGTGCTGAGAACCACGCGTGCGGTAGGACCGCGTGCCCCAGCCGGGGCGCGTTCGGGGGGTGTAGCCCGCGGTGGCGTTGCTTCTGCAGCTCTCCCCTCTTCGCGGGCCTCGACGCCGAGCCGGTCGAGTCCAGGTGTGTCGCCATGCTGCTGGCCGTCGGGCGGATCCGCGGCATCCTCGAGCGGTGGTGGGAGCGTCGCACGCGTAATTAGCTGGTCAGGCCTCGCAATTTTGGTGTCCGGGAACCCCACCCCCGCCCCGGCCGACTCCTGACTCGCCGGGCCTCACGCCCGGTCTTCGAGTCGGGGCACAGGAGGGGTGCGATGCGTGTGCGTGTGGGGTGGGGTGTGGCAGTGGTCGTGGGTGGGCTGCTCGTTGGTGGGTGTGGGAGTGGTAGGGGTGGGGGAAGCGGTGGGGGCGGGAAGGCCGTTGACGGGTTTCCTGTGCGGGTGAGTGATTGTGCGGGGCGCGAGACCTCGTTCTCCGCGCCGCCGCGGCGGATCGTGACCAGTAACGCCGCCGCTCTGGAACTGCTGCTGCGGCTGGGAGCGGGGGACCAGGTGGCCGGGACCGGTTTCCCGCCCGGGAAGGGTGCCCTGCCGGGGGCCCTCGGGGCGCGGGCCGGTGACGTGAAGGTGCTGAGCCGGGGTGTGATCCCCAAGGAGAAGCTGCTGGGGTCCGGGGCCGATCTCTACATCGACAGTTTCACCTCCATGGGCGGGATGGGGGGTGCCGGGGACGCCCCTGCCGCCGCGGAGTTCGCCGCCGCCGGGATCAAGCACGTGTACCTGAAGTCCACCGCCTGCGCCGCCGCCCGGAAGGAGCCCCTGACCGACCTCTCCGCCGTCGAGCGGGACATCACCTCCCTCGGAGCCGTCACCGGCCACCGCGACACCGCCGAGGAGATCGTCCGGGGGATGCGGACGAAGGTCGCCGCCGTACGGAAGGCCGTCGGCGGCGTGCCTCTGCGGGAGCGGCCCTCGTACTTCTTCTTCGACTACGACGCCGGGACCAAGCAGCCCATGGCGGTGTGCGACCGGCAGGTCGCCCACGCCGTGATCACCCTCGCGGGCGGGCGGAACGTCTTCGGGGACTGCGAGGGCTCGTTCAAGCCCGTGGGCTGGGAGGACGTCGTCGCCAAGGACCCGGACTGGATCCAGCTCGGCGTACGCAACCGGGGCAGCGCCGCCGCCGACGAGAAGGCCTTCGACGAGGCCCGGGCCTGGCTGGAGCGCAACCCCGCCACCAAGGGGCTGCGGGCCGTGAAGGCGGGCCGGTTCCTGCGGATCCGGTCGGAGGCCACCACCATCGCCGGTGTCTCCAACGCCGACACGGTGGTGCGGATCGCCCAGCGGCTGTACCCCGATCGTCTGCGTCCCGATCGTCTGCGTCCTGATCGTCCGCGCCCTGACGGCCCGCGTCCGGATCGTCCGCGTCTGGATCGTACGACTCCGGATCGTACGCCTCCGGATCGTCTGCGCGCGGACCGTCTGCGCGCGGACCGTCCGGGGCCTGATCGTCTGCGCCTGGACCGCCTGCGTCCTGATCGTCCCGATCGTCCCCGCCCCGACCGTTCGCGCGAGGTCCGGCGGCCGTGACGGCGTCCCGTACGGAAGAACGACGCCGTGGTGGGCGGCGGGTGCCCGCCTCTGGGCTCGCCCTCGTGCTCGCCGGCGCGCTGCTCGTGGCGCTCACCTTCGCCGTCTCCCGGGGGTCCACCTCCCTGCCGCCCGGCGAGGTGTGGGCCGTCGTGGCGCGCAGGCTGAACGGGGACGCGCCCCGGCCCGGTACCAGTGACCTCATCGTGTGGCAGCTGCGGGTGCCGCGGGCCCTGCTCGCCGCGCTCGTCGGCGCCGGGCTCGGGCTCGTGGGCACCGCCGTGCAGGCCCTCGTACGCAACCCGCTGGCCGACCCGTACCTCCTCGGGGTGTCCAGCGGCGCCTCCCTGGGGGCCGTCGCGGCGATCGTGCTCGGCCTCGGCGCGGGCAGCGCGCTCGAGCTCTCGGGGGCCGCGTTCGCGGGCGCCCTGGTCACCTTCGGGCTGGTGTGGGCCGCGGCCCGGCGCGGCGGCGGCTTCGCGCCGCTGCGGCTCGTGCTCGCCGGGGTCGCCATCGGGCAGTTCCTGTCCGGCTTCACCAGCTACCTGGTCCTGCGGGCGGGGGACGAACAGCAGACCCAGAGCGTGCTGTTCTGGCTCATGGGCAGCCTCGGCGGCGCCACCTGGGACCTGCTCGCCGTGCCCGCGGTGGCCGTCCCCGCCGCCCTGGTGCTCCTCCAGGCGCGCGCCCGCGGCCTCAACGCGCTGCTGCTGGGCGACGAGACGGCCGCCGGCCTCGGCGTCGACGTCGGGCGGCTGCGCCGGGAGCTGTTCGTCGTGACCAGCCTCCTGACCGGGGCCCTGGTCGCGGTGTCCGGCGCGATCGCCTTCGTCGCCCTGATGGTGCCGCACACCTGCCGCCTCCTCGTCGGGGACGACCACCGCCGCCTCCTTCCGCTGTCCGCGCTCGGCGGCGCGGTCCTGATGGTCGTCGTCGACCTGATCTGCCGTACCGCCATGGACACGCAGGAACTGCCCGTCGGCGTCGTCACCTCGCTGATCGGGGCGCCCACACTGCTGTTTTTGCTCGACCGGCGGCTGGGGAGCGACCGATGAGACCGGTGAGATCTACGAGGCAGATGAGACCCACGAGGCAGAGGAGTGGCCTGTGAGATCCGGGTGTGGCTTGTGAGAGTCGACATCGAGGGGCTGTCCGTCGCCTACGCCGGGCGCACCGTCGTCGCGGGCGCGCACCTCGTCGCCGCCGACGGCGAGATCACCGGACTCGTCGGGCCGAACGGCAGCGGCAAGTCCACACTCCTGCGCACCGTCTACCGGCACCTGCGGCCCACCGCCGGCCGGGTCCTGCTGTCCGGCACCGACCTGCGCGCGCTGCCCCCTGCCCGGTCCGCCCGGCACGTCGCCGCGCTGCCCCAGGAGCGGGGCGCCGACGTCGAGTTGACCGTACGCGAGGTCGTCGGGCTCGGCCGCATGCCCTACCAGCGGGCCTTCGCCAAGGAGGGCACCGCCGACCGGGACGCCGTCACGCGCGCCCTCGCCGAGGTCGGCATGGACGGCGCGGCCGAGCGGCGGTTCACCGCGCTGTCCGGCGGGGAGCGCCAACGCGTGCTGCTCGCCCGGGCGTTCGCGCAGGCGCCCGACGTGCTGGTCCTGGACGAGCCGACCAACCACCTCGACGTCCGCCACCAGGTCGAGCTGCTCGCCCTGCTGCGCGGCAAGGGGCGTACAACGCTCGTGTCCCTGCACGACCTCAACGCCGCCGCCTCGGTCTGCGACCGGCTGCACGTCCTGCACGGCGGCGCCGTCGTCGCCTCGGGACCGCCGCGCGCGGTGCTCACGCCGGAGCTGCTCGCCGAGGTGTTCGGCGTCCGGGCGGCCGTCGTCGACCACCCGCTCACCGGTGATCCGCTGATCGCCTTCGACCACCGGGCGGCCGCGCCGGCCCCGGGCTGAGGGCGCGCGTGCGCCGTCGGCGCCCCGGGGGCCACGGGCTCGCGCGCGCCGTCGGCGCCCCCGCCGCGCGCCGCCCCCGCGCGCCGCGGGGGCACTGCGCGGACATCCCGTGAAGGCCCTGTGGGGTGCGGTGTTCGCGCAGTAGGTTCGGTCTCGCGTGGCGGACAGCGGTGAGCGGCGGCGGGGCCGGACCACGGCCGAGGGGAGCAGGGGTGCGCCGGGGCACGACGGTCGGGGGGCGTTACCGGCTGGTGCGCGGCCCCCTCCGCGGGGGCATGGGCGAGGTGTGGATCGCCCGCGACCAGCGGCTGCCCCGCGAAGTCGTCCTCAAGCGGCTGCGGCCGCAGGGCCGGGGGACGACCCGGCCCGACCGGCAGGAGTCCGACCGACTGGAGGCGGAGGCGCGCGCCCTCGCGCGGTTCAGCAACCCCCACGTGGTCACGTTGCACGACGTCCTCACGCTGCCCGAGGGCGGCTGGGCGTGGCCGCGCCGCAGGACCGCGTCCTGGCTGGTCATGGAGTACGTGGCCGGGGGCAGCCTCGCGGACCGGCCGCCCCTCGCGCCGGAGCGGGCCGCGCGGGTCGGCGCCCAGGTCGCGGCGGCGCTCGCCGCGCTGCACGCCGAGGGCGTCGTGCACGGCGACGTGAAGCCCGGCAACATCGTCGCCACGCCCCAAGGACTCGCCAAACTCGCCGACTTCGGCGGCGCCTACCGGGTGGGCGGCCGGGACACCGCCGCGCCGCCCGGCGCGCTCAGCTACACCCCCGACTACGCCGCGCCCGAAGTGGTGCGGGGCAGGCCCGAACCGGCGTCCGACGTGTTCTCCCTGGCCGCCCTGGTGCACGCCCTGGTCACCGGGCGCCCGCCGCGCCCGCGCACCGGCAGGGGCGTCGCCCCGGCCGTCGCCGAACGGCAGGCCGCGCGGGGCGAGGTCGCCCTGGGGCCGGGGCTCGGGCCACTGCGCGCGCTGCTGCCCGCGATGCTCGACGCCGAGCCGGGGAACCGGCCCGACGCGGCCGAGGCCGGGCGGCTCCTCGCCGGGATCGCGGGTCCGCAGGAGCCGCTGCCCCGGGCGAGCGCCGAGGGCGACGACGAGGGCGACGGCCTCGGGCAGGACAGCGGCCCGGGCCCCGGGCGGCACGCACCGCAGGGCAGGTCACGGCAGTTCGCGATCGCGGTGGGCGTGGCCGCGGTGACGCTGGCCACCGCCGTCTGGATGCCGGGGCTGTGGTCGGACGAGGACGACGACGGCGGACGGCACGGCCGCGACGGCCGCCGCCCGGTACTCGGCGACCACCGCACCGCCGACCCGTGCGCGCTCGCCGACCCGGCCGCCCTGGACCGGTTCGGCGACGCCCGGCTCCGCCGCGGCCTCGGCGGCTTCGACCGCTGCGACGTCCTCGTCGAGACCGGTGAGGGCCGCCGCGTGGACGTCCGCTTCCACTTGGCGAACGGCGGCGGCGCCGGACTGCCCGCGCCCCACCGGACCGTGGGGGAGGTGGCCGTGGTGGAGGCGGGCGACGGCGGCGGACCGGGCGGGCCGGACGGGGCCGAGGAACTGGGCGGGCCCGGCGGACTGGGCGGGCCGGGTGGCCGTGACGGGTCTGACAGTCCCGACAGCTCCGGTGACCTTGAGGGCCCCGACGGCAGCTCCGGTCGCTCCGGTCAACCCGGCGGCGCGGACAACGATGCCGACACCTGCGTACGTACGCTGCTGCCAGCCACCGACCCCGGTACCCACGTATCCGTCGTCGCCGAGGTCCTGGCCGGGCGGGACGAGGGGGACGGCAGGGGTGCCAGGGAACCCAGGGGCGCCAGGGAAGCCAGGAAAGCCAGGGGCCAACGGGACGACCGGGGCGACCGGGGCGACCGGGGCGACGGGGACGAACGCGGTGGCAAGGACGACGGCCCCGCCCGAGGCGACGGCCCCGCCCGAGGCGACGGCCCCGCCCGAGGCGACGGCCCCGCCCGAGGCGACGGCCCCGCCCGAGGCGACG
>NZ_JASCXL010000068.1:0-53676 GCF_030010595.1 Streptomyces sp. CC224B
CTCGATCCGCGCCCACTGGGCGTCAGTCAACGACACACCCAGACCAACGACCGGATGATCCGAAGGAAACGGCCTAGGGCCCTGACCGGCAGATCCGAGCGCAGGCCCTCGGCTTCCCGTAGGGGAGCGGTCCTGCGAGCTCTTGATCTTGCTCGCGCACAGAACCGTTTGTGCGAGCCCCTGGCCGCCTATAGGGGCCCAGTCTAGAGTGATCACGCATTCGAACCATGAGGGGGAGCATGATCGACGTCGACAGGTACCTGGCCGTGCTGGGAGTCGACCGTCCAGCGGCTCCGACCGCCGAGGCGCTGTGGGCGCTGCACCGGGCGCACGTGGAGCGAATCGCCTACGAGACCCTCGACAACCAGCTCGAACGCCCGACGGGAATCGGCGCCGAGGAATCCGTGGGCCGGATCCTGCGTGGGCGCGGCGGCTACTGCTTCCACCTCAACGGGGCCTTCGCCGCGTTGCTGGCGGCCCTCGGGTACGACGTGGACCTGCACCGTGCCGGAGTGCAGGACGAGGTCGAGGACCCCGATGGCCCAGGCGGTGATCACCTCGCGCTCACCGTGCGCCTCGACGGCGAGCGGTGGCTGGTCGACACAGGGCTCGCCGGCGGCATGTACGAGCCGCTGCCGCTACGTGAAGGCACGTACACCCAGGGGCCTTTCACCTATGGACTGGCCCCGTCGGCGGTTGTTCCCGGTGGCTGGCGGTTCCTCCACGACCCCCGTGGCGCCTTCACGGCGATGGTCTTCGCGCCCGAGCCCGTGGAGCTGTCCTCCTTCGCCGCGGAGCACCACCGGCTGTCTTCTTCCTCCGAGTCCGGCTTCGTCAGGGTGCTCCAGGTCCAGCTCCGCGACGCCAAGGGCGTGGACATGCTGCGTGGCTGCGTGCTGCGCCGGATCGACGCCGAGGGCACGCACGAGCGGATCATCGACGGGGCCGCCGAGTGGTACGGCGTACTGACGGATGTGTTCCATCTGAACCTGGGCGATGTCGACGCTTCCGCGCGGGCCCGGCTGTGGCACCGGGTCCGCACCGGACACCAGGAGTGGGAGGCTGCGAGGCAGCGTGTAGCCACGCTCTGACGGCAGGCGCGGGACGAGCGGGACGAACTCGCCGTCCCGGCGGAGCATCAGGCATCTGAGCTGGGCGCCGGCCCGCCCCCGCACAGCCCTTTGGGGACCGCTTGGGCTTCAGCCCCCCTGTGCATTCGGTCTCCAGCCCGGGACGAGGAGCCCGAGGAGCGCCTCGTCCAGGAACTCACCCAGCGCCCATGCCGAGGAGCGCAGTACGCCCTCGCGGACGAAGCCGTTGTGTTCGGCGGAGCCCAGCATGGCGTGGTTGTCCGCCAGGGTCTCGATCCGCAGCCGCTGCAGGCCGCCGGCCACGAAACCGTAGTAACAGAGCGTCGCGACAACGTCTGCGCCGTAGCCCTTGCCGCGAGCCGCCGGCAGCAGCCGGAGTCCGAGGTGGGCGGATCGGAGGCCGTGGCGAAAGATGTGCACCATGCATGAGACCTTCCGCTTCCGCTACCTCCACGCCGGTATGGGCCTGGCCGCCGACTTGCGAGCCGACGTGTACGAGACGAACGGGCCCCCGCCCCAGCCCGCCCTCCTCATCCACAGCTCGCTGTATCTGCGCCTCCCCACGGACCGAACCCCGTACTGGCTGGAGGCGGCCTGGCTTGCCTTCGGGGCTTCCCTGCACGCCGAGCAGCTGTGTGGCGGCCGCGCCCTAGTCCTCGACATCGATGCATTCACATACCCAGGCGCCGACTTCCGCGCGGAGGTCGGCGCCCTCGCCCTCGATGGATGGGTCCACCGCCGCTTTGGCCTCGCCCCCTGCGGTGCCTCGGTGACCTACAACAGATCCTCGCGCCGCTTCACCTTCAACTGGCCGAGCCCGGGAGCCCCCTTCGCCGACGAGTTCCCCACGCCAGGCCCGGATGACCGGACAGTCAGCCCCGCCGTGCCCCTGTCATGATCCTCTTGAAGCATTCATGGCGGGAGGCAAGAGATGGCGATACAGGTGCCCGGCGGATTGGACACGCCGACGCTCGTGGTCGATCCAGACGTCTTGGACAGGAATATCTCTCGGATGGCGGAGCGGTCGCGATCAGGCGGTTTCGCCTTGCGCCCGCACGCCAAGAGTCACAAATGCGTGCAGATCGCCGAACGCCAGCTACAAGCAGGCGCGTTCGGACTTTCAGTCGCCACGATCAGCGAGGCGGAGGCATTTGCCCGGAATGGGGTGGACGATCTGTTCATCGCATATCCCTTGTGGTTGGACGCCGGGAAGGCGCGACGGATGCGCCGACTGGCGGACGAGGTCGCCCTGAGAGTGGGTGTCGAGTCCATCGAGGGCGCCCAACGGCTGGGAGAGGCTCTGCGGGGCAACGCACGGCCGGTCGAGGTACTCATCGAGATAGACAGTGGAGCCCGCCGGACGGGGGTGCAACCTCACGCCGCTGCCCTGGTGGGGAAGGCGGTTGCCGATGCCGGGCTGGACGTTGTCGGTGTGTTCACGTTCCCCGGGCACGGATACGGGCATGACGCGCAGGCGCGTGAACGGGCTGCACGTGATGAAGAACGCGTGCTGGCGGAAGCCGCGCAGGAGCTGCGGAGTCTCGGATTCGACATCCGTGTCATCAGTGGTGGGTCGACTCCGACGGTCGGCCAGTGGCAGCAGGGCACCGTCAATGAGCTACGGCCTGGCGTCTATGTCTTCAACGACGCCACCCAGCTGGCCATGGGAAGCTGCAGCGCGGACGATCTCGCCCTGGCCGCAGCGGCAACCGTGATCAGTACACCCGCCGCAGACCGCTTCGTACTGGATGTCGGCAGCAAGACCCTGGGGTCCGATCGATCACCTTGGGTGGCAGGCCACGGCTATCTGCCCGACTTCCCCCAGGCGACGGTCAGCGGGTTGTGGGAACACCATGCCGTGGTCCGCCTTCCGGACGGAGTGCGGGGGCCCCGACTCGGGTCGGTGATCGCTGTCGTCCCCAACCACGTCTGCACGCCGGTGAATCTCGCCGACGAACTGCTGGTCGCGCGAGGCGGTGAAGTGATCGATCGCTGGCCCGTTGCGGCGCGAGGCACCAACACCTGACCACACAATCTGACCTTTTTTAGCCCGATCTGCGGCAACCGGGCCGGGCTGGAGTGGAGGCTTGGAGGGCTGGGCCCTTAACACGCAGGGTGTACGTTTTCCTTCCCCCCAGCCGCCGCTCATGGCCACGTCCCACCCTTGCTGTTCCTTCATCAGCCTCCGGCTACAGCCAGTCCCGCCTCTTGAAGATGAAGTACAAGCTCACGCACACCACACCCATCAGCCCGATCGCGAACGGGTACCCGAAGGTCCAGCTCAGCTCCGGCATGGTGTCGAAGTTCATGCCGTAGATGGTGCCGACCAGCGTGGGGGCGAACAGGATGGCCGCCCACGAAGAGATCTTCTTGAAGACGTCGTCCTCAGGGCGCTGACCTGCGGAGATTGACCAAAACCCCGCTCTGGCCTGGGGCGATGGGTGTTTCCGGCTCTTTCGCCGTGCTGTCCGTTTGCGCGGTCGATTCTTCCCTGGCGCTCCCCAACGGGGCTTCGTCCTCCCCAGATTCTCCCCCAGCGAAGGTCGGCGGGGGAGCGGTAGAGCGCCGATTTGAGGGGCTCCGCGGACATGAGCGGAGGGGGCAAAACTCACAGTGGGTGCTGATCCCTATAGTCCGGCGGCTGTCGCGTACCTTCGGCACACGCAGCGGCCGCCTTCGGCAGGCCGGTGAAGTCGGTCTTCAGCGGGCTGAGGCGCTCCAGGCTGGACAGTCTGATCGTTTTCTGGCTTGGGCACCGATCGTTCAGGACTGCGGTGGGCAGGACGTAGAAGGTCCATTGGTCGAGAGCCAGGGGATCGAGGGTCTGCTTGTCTTGGTGGTGCAGCAGGCAGAAGACGTACATGTCGGAGCGTCGCTGTATTTCGGGCGAGGTGGAGCCGGTCTGGGCGTCCCAGCCGGAGGCCGGCGCGATGGAGAACGAGATCTCCGACAACTGGCTTTGTGCCCACGACTGCAGGTACGCCGACGACTTCACCTCCACACGCCACTTCTCGGGTGTACGGATGTCGACGGTGTCCCATTCCCTTCGGGTGTCGGCGGCGGCGCCGAGCGCTGTGGCAACGAGGTACTCTGCCCACCTTTCCCCCGCTGGCCCAGATCGGCTCATTGCCGCTGCAACGCGTGACGGCCAGCGGGCCAAGGCCAGCGGTGTTCATGCTGCTCTCCTGAGGGTGGTTCGCGGCGGGCAGCGATCAGCCTGCCATCCGGTGCTGACAACGTAGTTGCGACCGCCCCAGAGCGACGGTCGGGGGCGGTCAGCGATGGCCGACAATCACGCCTCGTGCTTCCTGCGGCACGAGAAGTGCTCGGGCAGCCCTTCGGGTCCTGGAAGGCTTGCTGGCTGACCGCAGCCGAATCGGCAGAGCGGGATCGGTTGACCCGCCGCGTCGACCGGAATCCTGGTGGCCTCGATCTCCCGGGGGCGGGACTCAAGGACGATCGCGCGGCTGCCACGCCTCGGCTTCGGTTCAGCCCGCACCTCTGAAGCCGGACGGTCCTCGGTGCACCTGTCGCGCCGGTCCCCCTGTCGTACGGATGGCTGGCGCGTCTTGTCGTCCAAGGCGGGCCCGTTCGCCTCGAGGTACTGCTGCCACTGCTGTGCGGGGAGCCAACCGTGGTGGCCGCCCCGCTGGAACGGGACCCGCTCACCGGCCGCAGCTTCCACGATGAACCGGGTGAGGGTCAGGCCGCCCTCTCCCGTGAAGGTGCTCGACTGATGGGCGGGCACGAGGACGCGGTGCCAGCCCCCGCAGTACCCGGCGTCGGTGGGGTTCTCAGGATCGTAGGGCTTCTCCGGGCACCGGGTCATTGTGCCGTTTTGGCTGCACTGGCCCTCCTCCAAGACGAAATTGCCGTCCTGGACCGCGATGGGGTTCCTCTGCACGCGGATGACGGAGGCCGGCAGGTTGGGTGTGCGGACATAAGGGACGGTGCCGATGCCGGCGTGGTCGGGGTCCGCGAAGTCCCAAACCGATTGAATGCCGCCGCGGCGCCGGAACCCCTCCCGTGCACGCATTCCGCGGGCTGTCTGGGCGCTCAGCTGTGGCTCGTAGCCCAGGACGATGCCGTTGGCGCCGTCGATGCGTACATCGAGGCGCGCATGCCCGTCGGCGGTCTGAGACTCGATGTCGGCGTGGAAGCCGTGATCTTCAGAGTCCTTCGCGACACGTTCCTTGCGGGCGAGGTGCTCGTCGGACTCGTGGCTGATGGGCTTCTCCCCGGGTTTCCGGTAGTGGGAGGCAAGCCATACGCCGTCACGTTGGACGAGGTACATGGAAACCCGCCGACCGCGGAGGTCCCGGCAGTCGGGGCAGATGAGCCCGCGCTTTTCGACGGGGACACGTCCTCGCATGCGCACGAGCACGTTCAGGAGCTCTTGGCCTTGCGGGACGCCGAGGTCGGGGCGGTCCAGGTCGAGGTTGCGGCCAACCGGTTCGTAGTAGACGGGGTTACGGAAGAGGTCTTCGTCGCTGTCGATCTGAAGGTCGTCGTCCATGGGTGCTCCCCGCAGTCGCCAGGAGCAGGACTCATAACGCTACGGGGAGGGTCTGACAATCGCGGCTGTCCTGCGGGAACAGGGCGTGCTGAGAGGCAGAGGGGCCGGGGGCCTACAGAGGGTCAGGCTCGCACAGCTCGCAGCACTTCCTCCAGCTCTCCTTGGCTCGGAGCTCCTGGGCGGTGAAGAGCGGAATCACAGGGCGGACGAGTCGACTCTTGTCGTGGTCACGCACCTCATCCGCTGTGCTCGGGGATGACCCCGGTGGGCGAGTGCTTCCACCACCCTGTCGACGGCGGTATCGACGGCCTCGTGCTCCCAAATGCGCAGGGGCAGCCAGCCCAGGCGGACGAGGTGGGCGTCGGTCTCTTCGTCCCGCCGGGCGTTGCCCTGCAATTTCTGCTGCCACCACTCCGCGTTGTGCGTCGGCGCGTGCAGGCGGCGAGGGCACGCGTGCCAGAAGCACCCCTGCACGAGTACCGCCGTTCGCCACCGTACGAACGTGAGGTCTGCACGGCGACGGCGCATTTCAGGGACGGGCAGGTTCACGCGGTAGCGAAATCCCAGCGCGTGTAGGGCTCGTCGCAGGGCGAGTTCCGGCGCGGTGTCGCGACCGCGCTGTGCCCGCATCACCCTCCGGGCGTTCTCGTCCCGCGGCGCCGGAATGTCCTGTAGGTTCTCACTTTCGATGTCAGGCGCCGGCGCTATGACCTGGACGTTCCCCTCCAGTCTCACGACGTGTCGGCAGGCGGCTGTCTCAGATCGATGTCATTTCCTCAGACTGCCCAGCCAGCTGCGCCGGACCTCATGAGCCTGCATCGGCGGCCGTCCGTTCCATCCACTTCCGCACCTTCACTGCTTGCTCGATGCGGTTGACGATGTCCTTCTTGGACGCCGTGTCCAAGGTCTCCGGGATCTTGTCGAAGGTGTCGGGAAGGACGTCGAGGAGACCCCAGATCTGGTCGCCGGTGCTGACGGTCAGCAGTTGCTGGCACCTCCACTGCAGCGGCACCTCGGGACGGTGCGTGAGCCGCTGCACGAGTGTCGGGAACAGGTAGTGCGTCGCTTCTGCGGCGAGGTGCTCTCGTAGCCAGTCGACCAGGAGCCGCTGGCTGAAGCCATGCATGGCGGCCTCCTGGGCCAGGTCCAGGAGCTGAGCGGTGTCGACGGCTCGGACGGTGCGGGGAAGGGTCGGGGGCATGTCGCGATGATGCCAAGAAGCCAGTGCGGCGCCGAGAGGTTAGCTGGGCCGGGGTGCAATCTGCTGACGGGCAGGGCCCCAGACGTCCTCGAACTCCTCGAAGGTGAGTTGTTCGGGGTCGTGGCCTTCCCATTCCGAGACGGGCAGCTCGGCGGTGATCCCGAATCTGCTGTCGTAATCACCGAGGCGGCCTGCGTCGCGGGCCCGCTGCCACTCGGCGAGGGAAGCAGCTGCGATTGGGATCAGCTCTGGCCCTTCGAGTTCGACCTGCCGGATCACCCAGCCTTCGGCGTCGACCTCGAAGTAGAACCAGATGTCTTCCTCGTCCCAGTAGCAGCGCATCCATGTGGTCACCAGGCCATGATGCCGGGCCAGAGGCGCCGCCCTACTCCGCTCTGTCTCATGCCTGGGCGATGAATCCTGCGGATCGGTCGAGCTGGAAAGGAGAACCGACCCGGGTTGGATCCCAGCCTTGATCCCGTGCCTCTCGGATGCTGGCAGTAACGTGAGCCGGACGAATGGGCTCCGCCTCGACGCCCACCCAGTTGCTGGGATGGGCCTGACCGCTGGTGACGATCAAGGTCGTGCCCGGCTGGCTGCCGCTGGCCGCTTCAACCGCATAGGTCAGCGGTGTCCAGCAGAGGCCCTGCATGTAGGAGGGCTTCCTGCGGATCCGCCAGCGGTACTCGATCCCGTCAACGGTTATGCGCCGGGAACCCTTCTTGTTCAGCGCCATCTTCGCCTCCTCCGCTGTGGGACTCTGCTGTGTTGCCGCGGTCGCGAAAAGCAGGTTGCACGCGAACGTACCGAACGTTGTCGCCGACAAGCGTCTTCGGGACTACGGATGGGTTGATCAGCCCATAATTGGAGCCAGTGCCGAGCGACCCGGCGCATCGCACCCGCCCCGGGTGCACTCACCGTGATCGGAGAGCATCGTGAAGAACAGCCCGTTGTGGCGAGTGGTTGACAACGAGAGTGGTAGCCAGTCCATCGTCAGCACGCCCTCCGAGGCGGTCGCGTTCGTCAACAGCCGGTTCGACACCGATGACGACGACGAGCCGTTCAGCATCACCGAGGTCGGTCCTCTCCTTCCGAAGCCGCTCGGGGTCATCACCGCATGGGCCGCCGAGAAGGACGGCGAGCGAACCGACGGGCGTACTGCCCCGATCACCATCAGGCCGGTTGTGACGGACAACGCCGGCGAGTGCGATGACGTAGTGCTCTGGCGCGACGTGTACGTCTCCTGGGACCACGACATGTACACCGTCGAGGAGCCGGACAGCTCCGAGTACAGCGAGGCTTACAGCGCTGCCGAGTTGAGCGCGATCCTCGACGAGTACGCCGACGACTACGAGTACGCGCCTGAAGGGCCCGACAGCCACAGGTGGCCGAAACCGGAAGAGTTGATCACCTACGGCGCCCAGGAGTGCGCCAAGCGGTTCGGGCACCTCGACGACGACGCCCTGCTGTGGCTCGCTGCCACCCGCATCACGCTCGCGGTGTGGCGCAACACACCCGTCGAGAACTGGCATGCCGGGAAGAGTCCGCTCCACGACGGCACAATGATGCGGATCAACACGGCAACCACCCGACTCGTGCGCTCGATGCTGTCGTTCGACCATGTCGACTGGATCGGTCTCGGTCTCGCGATCGTCAACCCGTCCCGGGTTCTACCGACCGGGCAGTCTGTTCTCGAGCTCGGGCTGGCCTGCCACAACCCTGACGACCCGGCGCACGAGGCTGATCCGCGCGAAGAACTCGCGGAGATGGCACAGGACGCGATCGCTTGGGGGCGAGCGTACTGCCTTCGCGAGAAGACGTTCGGCCTGCGAACCCTGATCGAATTCCTCTGCGCGTCCGACAACGGCTGGCTCGGAACACCGAGTTGGGGGCGCATCGTCGATCGGTTCACTACGGCTGTCGACGACCGGGAGAATGCGCACTGGCACGTGCACCGAGACAAGCCTTGGTTCGACGAGTGGTTCACCAACCGCCCGGCCGACATTGCGGACACCACGGAACTTCGTCGGCTGCTCCATGCCGGGCCCGACCTGCTGTCCGAGGAGGCCGCCGAATGGTGCGTGGATGGTGCCATCGGCTACGTCTGCCGGGACGACCACGCGAACGGCTGCCTGCAGTGCGGCATCCCGCTGGCAACGGAGTCCCCCAACGAGTGAACGTGAACACCAGCGTAGAAAAGCAGCAACCCACTGACCGCGCTCTCTCTTGCCTACTGCGACCTGCGAATCTCAGCATGGTGTCGGATCCGACTTCCATCCGACACCGACCGTGAGATTCCGACACGGAATTTGAGATCCCACATGTCCAGGCGGCCGCTTCGCTGCTCCACATGTTGGACAACCGTTTTGCGACAGTGCCGGTCACCCTGCTGCCCGGGCTTACTCGTGGTGCTTCTTCGACCGCCGTCCGCTGAGGCCGTGAGAGTGCCTTTCAGCTCAGCTGCTCAGCCGCGTAATGGAGAGAAGAGCTGGCTCAGCCGGTGGATCGGGGCACCGACCTGGGTCCGGGGTGCCGGGCGGGCGGGTTTAAACCGACGAACGCAGCGGCTCCTGCCCGGTTAGCACTGCCCACCTCGCCAGCAGCTCCACCCACAGCGCCCTTGGTCGTCACTTCCGTAGCGCTCCCATGAAAATGCTGACTGCCCATAGGCAGTGTGAGCCATTCCATCTTCTTGCGGAATCCCTGTTGAGGCGATTAGTGGCCCGTCTCACCTGCTGTATTGGCGTTCCAGGCTCAGCAGCTGGCAGGCCACTGCTAGCAGCAACCGTCAGGCAAGAGCCAGCTGTCCTAGGGCCGCTACTGACCCCAGCCGTTCAGGGAGACTTCCGGGCCGCCGTCGAGATAGCGGTGGAGGGCACTGGCGGTGGTGTCCACGAAATCCTCGGGGACCGCGTCTGCGTCGACCCAGCGGACCTGAGCGTGCTTGCGTGGCTCACGGTTCTCGGGCTCGCCAGTCCACTCGTGGGCTGCGAAGACGACGGTGAGGAAGCCGTTGGGCGCTTCGACGCCCCAGGCGCCGTGGATGATGTGGGCGACCTTGAGGGACTCGGGCTTCACGGTGAGGCCGGTCTCCTCGTAGAGCTCGCGCACCGCGGTTTCGGTGATGGGCTCGCCGGGTTCGCTCTTGC
Source organism: Streptomyces sp. CC224B (assembly GCF_030010595.1). Taxonomy (NCBI): domain Bacteria; kingdom Bacillati; phylum Actinomycetota; class Actinomycetes; order Kitasatosporales; family Streptomycetaceae; genus Streptomyces; species Streptomyces sp. CC224B. The sequence goes on from NZ_JASCXL010000068.1 coordinate 9,958, forward strand.
CGACAGGGAGGTCCCACAGGCCCTGGGCGAACTTGGCGTTCTCGCTGCGCTGGAGGAGTACGACGCGGTTGGCGGCCTGGTCGTGGACGATGACAGCGGCGACCAGCAAGGTCATGGATTCGAGGGCGGGCTTCAGGGCTTTGGGCTGGTCGTCGGTGGTCGGTTGAGCCACGGTGCGTCCCTTCGTCGGCCGGTTGGTGGGCAGCTTAGGCGAGTGCTTCGCGGGCGCGGCGCGCGAGATCGGCAGCTCCGGGCACTTTGCGCCGCTGGTAGATCGCGAGAGTGGATCGCAGCGACATGATCGCTTTGCGAGTGCGGTCGGAGGTCATGCCCTCCATGAGAGTGAGAGCTTGCGACCAGGCGGCGACGGCCTCGTCGGCGCGAGCCTGGGCCGCGAGGCTGTCGCCAAGGTCGGCGTAGGTCAGGGCGTGGACGCGCTTGTACTTCACTGGGTCCCAGCGGATCAGGGCGTCGCGGTGCTGCTGTTCGGTGCCGACGTGGTCGGCGAGGTCGGTCAGGGTGCGGGCGGTGTGGCTGGCCACGGTGCCGGCGGCCGGGCCGCTGACGCGGGAGTAGCTGGGCTGGGGTCCGTCGTCGCGCAGGAGGGCGTCTTCGGCGGCGAGCAGGGCGCGGGCAGCGGCGGGCTTCTCGTCGGTGGCGGCGTACGCGCGGGCGTGGGTGATGTGGAGCAGGGCCTCGGTCTGGCCGTCGATGTGACCGACGCCCTGGGTGAGGGCGGCCTCGGCGAGGTCGATGCAGTGGTGGTTGAGGCTCAGGGCTTGGTGGGCCAGGGCGCGCATCATCCAGGCGGCGTGGCCGTGCGGGTCGGCCTCACAGGCGAGCCGGTAGCCGACCTGGTAGTAACGCTGGGCGGCGCCTTCCTGGCCGAGGTCGTGGTGCTTCCAGCCCGCCAGATAGGCGAGTTCGGCGATCGCGCCGAAGGCGGCCCGACGTAAGGGCTCGGCCGTGAAGCGACCACGGAGCATGGGGGCGGCGGTATCGGCGAGGTAGGCGGTGACGGTGGTCAGGCCGTGGCCACCGCCCAGGCGTTCGTCGGCCGCGCTGAAGGCGGCGGTGATCTGGCGTACGACGTCCACGTCCTCCGCGCCGACCAGCGCAGTGCCGGTGCGGGCGCGGAGCATGCGGGCGGTGGCCTCGTGGTCGTAGGCGAGCGGCATGGCGACGCCAGCGGTGGTGAAGGTGGCGACCGCGAGGAAGTGGTGACGCTCGACGTCGGCGCGTCCCAGCTTGGTCACCGCCAAGACCGGGTCGGCTTCTTCGTCCTGCTCGTTGCTGCCAGACGTGTCCAAGCCGATCTCAGCCAGGGTGACGATGCGGCCTGCCCGGCGCGTCAGCGCTTCGGCAAGGTACTGGCTGGTCCGGCCCGTGGGCTGGCGAGTGCCGTTCACCCAGTGCGAGATGGCCGACTTGTTGGTCTGGGTGATCTCGCCGTTCTCGGCGGCGATGCGCCGTACGTCCTTCGCCAGGGCCTCGTACGTGCAGCCGACCGCGTCGATGGACTCACGCAGGCGGGAGTTGGGTGCTCTCTGCGCTGCCACGACCGCCTCCGATCCGGAGCTGTAAACCGCGTATACCGCTTTGCCTGCCCCTCACCGTACCCACGGTGCGTGACGACCGGTTCACTTAATCGCAGCCGCCCGGCACGGTCCCAGGTTCCGACCGTGATCCAGGCTCCCCCTTGGGCCGGGCGGCTCCCCGAAGTTCCGTACACCCGCAGGGGGTCGGGCACTATGCCCGCTCCCGGCCCATCAGAGACGGAGACACGGTGACCACCATCGACACCACGGCCATCGCGGTCGAGCTGCCCGAGGCGTTCGACGCGCGCTGGAGCCGCCTGCCCGGCATCCAGGTCGACGGGCGACGCATCACCATCGACCCGAGTACTTCTTCCGCTTCGAGTCCCACACCTGGCTCGTCGCCGACTGGGACCTGGTCAAGTCCCAGCTCCTGGGCGTGGACGAGACGACCGAGAGCGCGGTCGAGCAGCTCGCGCTCGACTTCATCAGCAGCACGGCGAGCCCACGTCGGACGCGGCTCTGGTGCTGTCCATCGCCTACGAGGTGTACGCGTACCTGTTCCGCGAGGAGCACCTCGTCGGCCTCGGCCTGCCGCAGATCACCGCCGATCACCTGCGGATGCTGCGCGAGGCGGCCACGCTGATGGCGCTGAACAAGGTCGAGCTGGATGGACACATCTCCAACGTCGGCCCGTGCTGGTTCTTCCCCGCCGCCACCTCCGTCGTCTTCGACCTGAACGAGGAGATGGGCGGTCTGCTGGACGAGGTCTATCACGGCGGCTGGTTCAACGAACACCGCCGCATCGAGTCCATCAAGGCCCACGCCGCCCTCGGCGGACGGCTCGTGCACGGTTGCCAGTCCGTGCCGGACCAGTCCGGCGGCGTGGTCGCGCCCTACGGTGCCTCGATGGCCACCTTCCGCGACGACCTCGCCGCCTTCAAGGCCGGGTGGATCGAGCAGGTCTACGCCCACCGGGCCGCCCCCGCCGCATAGCCCGTACGCCTGGCTCCGGGGCGGGCAGGAACGGTCGCCCGCCCCGGATGCCTTCAATCCCAGGAGTCCCCCATGGACGCGAACCTCAACGCCGAACTCTTGGACGACGTACTGACCGCTGCCGGTCAGCCCTCCGCCGTAGCGCGCGAAGAGGTGCGCGTCTGGTCCATGTCCGGCGTCGAACGCCTGACCTTCCCCGACGGCGCCACCGCCATCTTCAAGTACGCCAAGAAGCCCTTCGACAGCGAGGACCAAGCTCTACGCCTGGCCCACACCCTTGGTGTGCCGGTCCCGAAGGTCCACGCCTCCGCTGTGCTCGATGGATGGCTCGGGATACTGCTGGAGGATCTCGGCAGCCCTATCCGGGACGCCGATGACCTCGATGGCGCTGCCGCAGCCGTGGTGCTGCACCGCACCCGCAAGGCGGCGGCGCTTCCCGTTCTCGACCAAGAGGCCCTGCGTTCCCTGCCCGGCCGGGCACTGGACCACCTCGGCCAGCTCCGCAAGGCCGAACGGTGGCAGGACACAGACGACATCGAGGCGGCGCTCGACCGACTCACCCAGGCCGCCGAGGCACGCTCGGCTGGAGCGACGGTGGCGCCGTTCGGCTGGGTGCACTCCGAGTTCCACCCCACCAGCCTTCACATCGGCCAACGCGGCTGGCACCTCCTGGACTTCGCCCGTGCCTTCACCGGCCCTGGCCTGCTCGACCTGGCCAGCTGGCACGGCACCCTCGAAGAGCCCGACCTCGTACGCCTGCGCGTCTTCCTGGAGACCTACGTCGCCGAGGGCGGCACCCCCGACGCCCTCGCCGAACGCGGCGGTCTCGCTGCCGAGAAGTGGGCACTGGGCTGGCACCGCATGTGGGCGGTGGAGTGGTTCATGGAGCAGTCCATCCGCTGGATCAACGACTCCGCCACCGACCCCGCGTACATCAGGGTCGTGCGACGCCACCTCACAGACACCCTCCGGCTCCTGGAGGTGTAGATGCTCACTCAGGCTTCCCCCTGGTACGCACATGCTCTCCAGCGCACTGTGGCCGGGCCCGCCGAGCCGCTGAACGTGCCCGCGCGGATGGAGTGGACCACACGACGAGGCAGCGGCCCCGGCTCCGAGATCCTCCACCTGGGCCCGTACCGCAGGCGAGTACTGGAACTCGGCTGCGGCCCCGGCCACAACGCCGCCCACCTGGCCACCCGACACGCCGCCCAGGTCACTGGCGTCGACCTAGTCGGCCTCCAGGTCCGCAGGGCCCGCTCGCACTACGGACGGCTGCGCAACCTCGACTTCGTCGCCGGCCACGCCCTGCACTACCTACAGGCCACCGACGAGCACTTCGACGCGATCTACTCCGTATTCGGCGCAGTCGGCCTCGTCGCCCCGCAGGTCCTGCTCCCGGCCATCGCCCAGCGCCTCAAACCCGGCCGCACCCTCGCCTTCTCCGTACCTCACCCGCAACGCGGCGGCAGACCCCCGTGTGCCGATGACCGCCCACGACGCGACTTCGTCACCCTCCCCGACCGCACCCGACTCCCCATCGCGCGCTGGCACTTCGACACCAGCCGCTGGGAGACACACCTCGACCGCTCGGGCCTCTGGCTCACCTCGGCCCAGGAGTTCCACGACGCCCGCCACGGCCGCTGGCCCACCACCTTGCTGATCACCGCCCGCAAGCTCTGACCCCCGCTCCAGCTCCCCTGGAGGAACCATGCGCCAGCCCTACCTGCTCCTCGACATCGACGGCGTCCTCATACCGTTCCCGGACGACGACGGGACCACGCCAGCCACTCACATCCGGCACGACGTCGTCCCCACCGGCCGAAGCGTCCACGACCCCGTCGCCATCTGGCTCAACCCAGACCACGGCCCCCTGCTCATGGACGTGTTCCGAACCGGCCTGGTGAGCCCGACCTGGTGCACCAGCTGGCGCCGCGACGCGGCCACCTTGATCGGCCCGCTCCTCGGCCTGCCGCCCTTGCCGTACGTTGATCTCCCTCGTCCGGAGATCACCACCAGCCACCCCAACGGCTACCTCTGGAAACGCGACTACGTCGACACCTGGCTGGGCGACGCACCCGCTGTATGGATCGACGACGACTTCACCGTCCTCGACCACGACTGGGCCACAGAGCGCACCGCCCGCAGCTCGGCGACCCTGCTCATCCAGCCAGACCATCACGTCGGGCTGCAGGTCGAACACCTGGCCCAAGCCGTCAGATGGGCAGCTCGGTTGTCCGCTGCAAGGACGGCTGCCTAGGCGCGGAGCTCGTCGCAGTCGCCTCGCGCCGGAGTTTCTCTTGGCATGGTGTCGAACGTCCTCAGCCACCCGACCGCGTACGAGAGGCCCCCCCGGATGCGTGTCGTACTCGCCGATCGCGGATCTCGGGTTCATGCGTGGAGGCACCACGTTGGACCAACAGCCCACCATCGCCGGAGTGTCTTTACCACCTGGCTGTTCACCCCAGCTATCTCCGACTGGTACCTGCAGAAGGCCCGCCTAGTCGATCCTCGCTGAGCCGTGGTCCGGCATGCTGGTCGGTGGACCTCCTGCCCCCGGCGCTATGACGACCTAATGGCCCAGGGATGTGGCAACGCTCACTGGAGTTGGATAACGGCCCTTCTCAGAGGTGACGGCGCATCACTCCGATGCATGTGGCTCGGGCAGCGATTGATCGGTCCCGCGGATATGGCACTCCGAGATTCATCCCGCTGTCGGTGGTGATCGGGGGTTGCTGCCAGGCGAGACTCATCTGAGCGCCGGCCTCAGCCCGAGCCGTGGCAACGAGGACTGAGTAGGGCCCTGCAACGGCCGATGCCTCGATCTGGAGCCACGCTTGGTGGAAGGCCATCCGGGCGAGCAGGCCGCTTACCTCGTCGGTGAGCTCTTGCCGTACGGAGGAAGAAGACTCGGGACGGCGCCGTATGCGGTACGGCATCTCCAGGTACTCCTCGACCGTGGTCAGCGCCTCGGCGAAGGTCTTGGCCCGGCGTTCTTTCCGTATGGTCCGCTGATTGAAGGTGTACGTGAGGTAGGCGCCGAAGAGAGCGATGCACGGGACGATCACCGCAGCTGTCTGGGCCCAGGTCCAGCCGCTCTCCGTCGCCTGTGCCGCTGCGATGAGCGCGGGCGCCGTGCCCGATCGGCAAGTTGAATTTGCCGCCGGTCCTTTGCCCCAGCAGCGAGGGAACGTGGCCGCCGACTGTTGCTCGCTGCCCTAAGTTGGCGTGTCCGCTGAATCCCGCTCCTACGCGGCCAGGTCGGCGCGCACTCCGAGGAGTGCCTGCAGCTCGGCGACCGTGTCCGCCTCGTGGGTCGCGAGCACGGTGGTGATGCCCAGGGCCTCGGCGGGCGGGAGGTTCACCGGATGGTCGTCGACGAACACGCAGGCCGAGCCGGGCAGACCCAGACGCTCCAGCGTCAGCTGGTAGATCGCCGGGTCCGGCTTCGCCATTCCGACCGCCTCGGAAATGACGTGTACGTCGAACAGGCTCCAGATGCCCACGTGTTCGTACGGGTTGAAGGGGTCCAGGCCGAAGCTGTTCGACAGGAGAGCGAGCCGGAAGCCCGCTTCTTTGGCGGCCCGTGCGAGAGCGGCCATCTGCCGTGCCGCGGGCACTCCGGTCCAGGCGCGCCCCATCAGGTTCGACGGTTCGACGTGCGCACCGAGCAAGCTGGCGATGGCTTCGTTCCACTTGGCCTGGCCGATCTGCCCGACTTCCAACGCCGTGTACAGCCTTCGGCCTTCGGGGTTGTCGTTGAGAGCGGAACGCCATGCCTCGGGGTGGAGCCCTTCCGCTTCGCACCACGCGCGGTGCACGGGGCGCGGGTCGGCGGTCAGTACTCCGGCGAAGTCCAGGATGAGTCCGCGTGGGGCGTTGCGATCGGCGGTGGCCGTGGCCTGCGGCATGCGGCGTACTCCCTCTCCGTTGGCCCTACGACGGACGTTACCGCGTGCCAGGCGAGCAGGACGATGTGAAGACCCTGGCCTCCCGGCAACGCGCGGATGTGAGCAACACCGTTGCACCGGCGGCCGCCTGCTGGTGGGCGGCGCGCAGGTGCCCGGCGGCCCGGCAAGCAGCCTCGGACTGTTGGGCGGCGGCCAGCCGGAGTGGGCGAGGAAGCCAGCCACGCTCATGCCGACGGCATCAGCGCCGACCGGGATCAGATCGTGCTCTTGATCGCTGAGGCGGACGCTCTGGGCGTGACGCTGCTTATCGCGCGGACGGGCCTCCCCCTTGATCTTCGTCCGGCGCCTGCGGTCGGTCTTTCCTCGCTGCGATCCGCCCTCGGTCGCTGCCTTCCGGACCTGCGCCCCCCGGTGCTGGTCCGGGCCCGCCCTCCCGGGGCGGGTTTCGTCGAGGCCGCCTTCCCCGACGGGGAAGACGGTCTTGGCGGATAACTTGCTGCGCCTGAGCCCGTCGTGATCAGGGCCACGGCTTTGGGGGGTGGTCGGGGTGCGAGTTGGGCATGCGTAGTGGCTTCGTTTCGGGGTGTGGCAGCGATGGGGGGGGAGACAGTCGGCCAGTGTTGCGGCTCTCGGCGTGCGGGGGAGAGTTCGACGGGCCGCGTGCGGACCGGTTGTGGTGGATGGTCCGCACGCGGTCCGTGCGGGTTGCGTGGGGTGACCGGATATCCGGTCACCCCACAGGGAGGCCGGTCAGAGAGCCTTGGTCCGCGCGCAGGCGCTGCATGAGCTCGGTGAGGCGGTCCTCGGAGATGGGCAGCCCGGCTTCGCGGATCGCGTCCCGTGCGACGGCACGGCTGACCCATCCGTGGGCCTCGACGGCTGTGCGGGCGATGGCGAGCAGCTCGTCCATCTCGGCGCCCGGCGGACGGCCGGAGCGCTGCGGTTGGGCAGTGTCAGGGGCCGGGGGCGGTCCGGGTTCGTCCTGGACCGGATCGGCTTCGGGCGAGGTGGGGGCGGGGTGCACGGATGCGGCTGTGGTGGGGGCGGTCCGTGCGGTCTGGCGGGCGATGAGGATGTACAGGTGGACGGCGCCCGCGAGGGCGAGTGGTGCGAGGGTGGACAGGATGCCGACCGTCGTGTCGCCGAGCCTCAAGTTTCCGGTCGGGGCTTGCTGGTTGAGGCGTACGGCGTGCAGGGCGTTGGCCCAGATGCTGGCGGCGGTGGCGGTGCCGAAGAGCGTCCAGACATAGGCGCGGGCGCGGAAGGGGCTACCGCGCAGGATGATCAGGGCTCTGACGCCGTAGGCGATGAAACCGTCGATGACGAGCGGGAAGAGGTACGTCAGCAGTCCGCGAATGTGGATGGCGACGGCCATCTGTTGCAGGGCGTCGTACGAGAGTGTGCAGCCTGCGCCGCCGAGGGCGACGATGGCGGCGCGGTCCCACCCGGTGACGGAGGGGGTGTTGGTGCGGGCAGGCGGGGCGGGTTGGGGCATGCAGGCGGCTCCGTGGGTGCCTTGCGCCAGGCGTAGAGGGTGAGTTGGTGGGCCCGTGTGGTCAGGCCGGGGTCGCGGGCTGTCGTCGCCGGTCGGGGCCGGTGAGGACGACGCGGCGGGTCATCTCCGCCAGGCGCGAGGCCACGCGGTCGCCTATGGCGTCGCGCAGGGCGCCGATGGGCAGGTTGGTGGTGATGAGGGTGGGGAGCATCTCGGTGTAGCGACGGTCGATGAGCCGGTACGTCAGCTCCTCCGTCCACTCCGACTGCTTGGCCGCGCCGAGGTCGTCGACGATCAGCAGCGGGCTGCGGCTGAGGACGTGGAGTTCGCGCTCGGGGTCGTGGCCGGAGCGGGGGCGCAGGCGGGCATGCAGGTCAGGGGTGGTGGTCGCCTCCCAGCGCAGTCGTACCCCGGCGCTGAGCAGTGAGCGGACGGCTCCGTACGCCTGATGGGTCTTGCCGGTGCCGGTGGTGCCGACGATCAGCAGCGACGGGCCGCAGGCGATGCCGCGTGAGCCGCCCGGGCCCGGTCGCCCGGCGCGGACGATCTCGTCCACCCAGGCGGTGACCTGAGGGTGGGTGGCGAGGGCGTCGCGGTAGCGGGGCGGGATGCGGGCGTCGGCCAGGTCCAGAGCGGTCACGGGCTGTGTGGGCGGCTCGGCGGGCAGGGTCGCGTGGTCGATGCCCCGGTCGGCGAGGATGTGGTCGAGGCGGGCCATCACCGTGCTGACGGGCCGGGGTTGGCGGGCGGTGGCCGTGGTCACAGCTGGCCTCCGTAGGCCGCTTCGGCATCTGCGGACGCGGGGTTGGTCCAGGACCGGTGCGGGCCAGCGACAGCCGCTGGGGCGGCGTTCATGGCCTCGTGCACGAGGCTGGGCAGGGTGCTGGGGTGCAGGCCCTTGGCGCGGTGCCGCTCCAGCCCGGCCCGTATGTGCGCGGGTGCGATGCCTTCGTCGAGCAACTTGCGCACTTCCCGGCCGAGGTGCCCCAGGACGTCCTGGGGCGGGCGGTGGGCGCAGGCGGCGGCGTACTCGCCGATGAGCTGCTGGGCCGAGACCGTCTCGGGCGCGGGGGCGCTTGCGCCCCCCAACGGAGTAGATCCTAGATCCATGATCCTAGGTCCTAGATCCGGGCCGTGAGGGCTCACCGCATGCTCATGTGCTTGTGGCGAGGGCTCACTGAATCCGCTCTGACCTGGCTCTTTGTGGCTCAGTGAGTCCTCCGTGTCTCTGCCGTGAGCCGGTGCGGAGGGCTCAGTGAGGGTGCCGTGCGCGAGCGGTGAGGGCTCAGGCGCCAGACCGAGGTCGTGGTGCGGGCAGTCGGGATACCGGACCCCGCTGGGCCGGTTGACCTTCTGGTGGCGCGCGAAGGTGACGATGTGCAGGTACCGCTTCCCGTCCCCGCCCTCATAGCGGCAGATCAGACCGGCGGTGTGGAGCTGGTTGAGGTCGTCCTCGACACCCATGGGCCCGTGTTCGGGACGCAGCGACCACAGCAGGCCGGCGATGACGGCTGCCTGGTCGCGGTACCGGCCGTGGTCGTCGGCCTGGGGGAGCAGGCCGAAGAAGGTCCGCTCGGCGGAGAGGGAGACGGCTGCCAGGGACTCGGACGCGAACGCCTCGGGCTTGATGGTGCGGATACGAGCGATGTAGATCGACCACCTTTTGCGCATCGGGGGCAGGGGATTTAGGCAGGGGATGGTGCGCTGATGCGTGGACAACACAGCCACACCTACAGCCCGAAAGTCCAGAGTTGACTCGTGAACTCAGTACAACTTTCTGGCGGGCCGCGAATACGGTAGACCCAGATTCCCGGTTGCCGAAATCGCCGTCGGCCCGCGCATCGCTCACAGCAGACGAATAGCGCTTCCTTCAGGTGGCGTGCGGAAGCTACAACACGACCATGCCTCCACATCCTCTTGGAATCGGGCCCGCAGGACAGGCCGCCGCCCACGCCATCGAGTCCACTCGCACCGCCCGCGGCTACTCCCAGCGTCAGCTCGCCAGCCGCGTCACCGCACTCGGGCGCCCCATGACCTTCACTGCTGTCTCCCGCATCGAACGCAGGGTCCGGCGCTGTGACATCGACGATCTCGTAGCCATCGCCCTGGCCCTCGATGTCGCCCCGCACACCCTGCTCGACTGTCGCGCCCAGCCGCTGGACCCGTTCAGCGAGGGCGCAACATAGCCGACGATCCCCGGTTAGCAAAACCGGGGATCGTCCGGAGCATTGAGTCTCCCGAGGCGGTCCCGTCTCCATCCGTTCCGCGGGTCCTCGCACAGCAGGGCCTGCGGCCGGAAAAGGGGCCTTGCCGAGGAATTTCCGCTACGGCATGGAGTCATTCGCCGGGCGGGCCGTTCGTGAATCCCGATGTCCAGCGGAAGGGCCCCTCCTTGTCTGAAGCCACCCCATTTTCCCCGCGTCGTTCCTCCGTCCATCCAAATGCCTCCGCCGTAGGACGGGCATTCCTCGGCGTGCAGGAAGCGGCCGCATATCTCGGTCTCTCGCCGCGCACGCTCTACGTCTGGCGGCACCGGCGGCAGGGGCCACCGAGCTTCCGGATGGGAGCCCGCGGGCGAGTGACGTACCGACTCGACGCGCTCGACGCCTGGATACGCGAGCAGGAGCTGGCCGACTCGCGCTCCAACCCGGCCCTCGACCCCGTAAGCGCTGTTCCGCCGCGCCGGGTCGACCACTCGGCCATGGCCTGACGCCCCAGCGGTAGCGGCACACCCCATCCCCAACCCCGAGGACGTACTTGGCCGGCTACATAGAAGACCGCTGGATCAACAAGAAGAAGGACCCCACCAGCGGCAAGCGGGAGCGCACCGCCCGCTACGGGAAGGGCACCCGGTACCGCGTCGCCGGGATCCCCGGCGTGCGGAACATGTCGTTCGACACGCTGGAGGACGCCAAGGCGTGGCTGCGCCGCGCTGGAACCGACAGTGAGCGCGGCGAGTTCGTCGACCCGCGCGACGGCACCATCACGCTGGCCGACTACGTCACCCGCTTCTGGCAGGAGGGCGTACGGGGTGCCCCGGGCACGATCAAGCGCGTCGACGAGCGAGTCCGCCTCCACATCCTTCCGCACCTCGGCACGGTGGGCCTGAGGGACATCTCGGCGACCGTCCTGCGCGGCTACATCGCCACGCTCGAAGCCGAATGCGCACCGCGCTACGCCCGCCAGATCCTGACCACCCTCTCGAACATCTTCGAGACGGCCATCGACGACAAGCGCCTCGTGCGCAACCCGATGCGCGCCAAGTCGGTGCGCTGGCCCAAGGTGCCGGAGGACCAGCGGGAGGCATGGCCGCTGGAGACCGCGCAGCGCATGCGGGACGTGATCAAGGCGCGCTACCGCATCGCGGTCGTGGTCGCCCTTGGGTGCGGGCTGCGGCAGGGCGAGGTCTTCGGCCTCTCCCCGGAGGACGTCGACTTCCAGCGCGGCGTCATCCGCGTGCGCAGGCAGGTCCAACTGCTGAACGGTCGGCTGTACTTCGCCCTGCCCAAAGGTGGGAAGACGCGCATCGTCGACATGCCGAGGTCCGTCGCGACCGAGTTGGCCGCGCACTTCCTGCAGTATCCGGCCGCCGAGGTCGAGCTGCCGTGGGGCGGGCCCGAGCCGGAGCGGGAGAAGCGGACGTTCCCACTCGCCCTGACGACGACGTACGGCAACGCAGTGCGGGCCAACATCTTCAACGACGAGGTCTGGAAGCCCGCCCTCGCCGCGGCCGGGGTCATCCCGATGCGGGAGAAGGGGCAGCGTTGGAAGGCATCCCGCAAGGACGGCTTCCACGTGCTCCGGCACACCTTCGCCTCGGTCATCCTCGAAGCGGGTGAATCCGTCGTCACGCTGGCCCGCTGGCTCGGCCACTCCAGCCCGACGATCACGCTCGACCACTACGCGCACTTCATGCCGGAGGCGGGCGGCAAGGGGCGAGCGGCCGTCGACACCCTGCTCGGTGTGGATTCTGAGTTCGTACACAAGAGCCTAGTGAGTGCGTGAGGTTGTCCGGCACGTTCTCCCAACCCCTCACCGCCACTAGGCTGCTGACGTCGGACAGCACCGAGACGTACCCCTGCACGTCAGCGGGCAGGCGGCCGTTCACATCCAGCTCCGCTTACGCCACCAGCTGTCGCGTGGGGTGGCGCTGAGCGAGATTATCGTTCGAGCTAGGAGTGGCGTTTCACTACGATGAGCAGTCCAACGGATGGGGGATTCGTGGAGGACGCGCGTCTTAGCGAGTTGGCCGCTCGCGTACGGGAGTTCGGTGGAGGTGGAGACCCGCGCGTCGTACTTGAAGACGATGCCTTGGCTGTCGCCGCGGAGCTCTTTGCTTCAATGGACAGGCGACCCGAAGCGATCGACCCCGGTGTGCTGCACACCATTGCCGCGTTCTATTGGGCTCGGTCATTGGCGCACGGGCGCGCCAATGACGCCCAGGACCATGCTGCCCGAGACCTTGAGACAGCGATCGGCGTGTTCGGACTGCTCTACCTGGTCGATCACCGGCGAGTGCCGCGCGAGCTGTGGCCTCGGCTCGCTGATGAGACCGGATACGATCCGTGGAGCGACCCGCGGGACCATGCGGCCGATCTGGTCGTCGACGGTCAGGAGACGGGCGACATCGATGCGCTTGACCAGGCCATCAGTTTGATCCAGACGGTCCCTGACAGTGATGACAACGCATATCGGGACACTGTCCACGGTCTCGCGTACCACCACCGTGCGGCTCTTCCCGACCGCCCTGCAGCGGAACGGGGTGCGGATGCAGACGCCGCGGTGGAGCTGCTGAGTAGTGTTGCTGCTCTCCCGGAGCCACCTGCGGTGGGGCGTGCGAGCCGCGAGATGTCGCTCGCCGATGCCCTCGTGCGACGCTTCGATGTCGCGGGGAACACAGGCGATCTCACTCGAGCCGAGGGGGCCTATCGGGATGCACTCGAGGACGCTGCTGGGGACGCGCATGTCCTAGCGCGTGCGGTGGCCGGACTCGGTGCGACTCTCGGTCGTCGCGCGGAAGCAGCGGCAGTGGCAGCCGGTGATGGGGAAACCGCCATACCGGTGTTGAAGGAGGCAGCCAGGTGGCTGCGCCGCGCGGTTGACCTGACGAATGGCGTCGGCAGAGATCCGCATCTGGCCAACCTGAGCAGGGCCATGAGGCTTCTTCTCGAGTGGACGTCCCGGGCCACGAAGGCAACGACCCATCCGCCGGTCAGCAGCGACGATGCGGCCGAGGACGATCGGGCGGCCCGTATGGACGATCCTGCGGTCCGAGGTCAGGCCGAAGCCTTGGTCCATCTTGCTGCGCAGCTCTCGGCGCGTGTGGTGTCCGAGGACGAGGCCATACGTCGAGTGCAGGACCAGTCCTTCGAACTCTCGGAGACCGCCGTGGGATCCGTGGTGTTCGGGGCCTTACGTTTCGTAGAGGCTGGCACGCCGGGCGAGGCGGTGTCGGCGCTCACCCTCGCTCTCGAAGCTGCGCGCTCCCGTTGGGGTACCGGACACGGAACGCCGTGGTGGTGGGCGGCCGATGCCTACGTCGAAGCAGGACGACTTGCGTTGATCGAGATGGCCGACGGGCTGCTTTTCCGCCGCGCCAGTGCCGTGGCAGACGAACAGATCTCCGTTCTGCGCGGCAGCGATCGCGCCGAAGACATCGCCGAACTCGCGGAGACGCTGTACGCCGCAGGGCTGTTGCGCACCAGCCCGTATCTGGGCCAGATGTCGGGACTCTCCTTCGAGTCAGCCCATGATCTGTGGCGCGACCGCCAAGCTCGGCATCGCTCGATCCACCCCAACGATTCTGTCGCACAGGAAACCGCGGAGATGCCTACTCCACTGGCTGCGGCCGAGGAAGCGCTCACGTATCTGCACGAGGCCGCTGACCTGTCGCGCGAGCACAACCGGGGGCGTGTTCTCAAGGCGCTGGCCGAAGCACTGTCCATGGTCGCTGGCCTGAAGCAGGAGTCGCATAACGAGGAGATCAGAGCGGCTGCCCGTGAGGCTATCGACCTGCTGGACCCGATCCGGGATCCCCTCACCCAGTTGTACTTGCTAAGGGTCCTGCACTTGCTGGGTGAGCTCTCGCTGCCCGGTGACCTTCAGGACGTGCTGCCTGTACCGCTGGCAGCTGTCCGGGAACGTCAGGGGCTACGGGAGGCTGCGAGCGTCTTCGCTGAGGCGCTCACACTTGCCGAGGAGGCCCGCAGGCCTGACCTGGAGTTTCAGCTGCTCGAGGCCGCTGACCGCGAGCTGCCGGACCTGCCCATGGATTCCTACCGTCGCCGCCGCTGGGCCAGTGAAGTGCACTGTCTGGCGGCTAATCGCCTCGGCTGCTTCGAAGGGCTGATTCGTGTGGCGGAAGCCGCGGAACAGCTCCGCAGCCGATCGGACGACGAAGGTTGGCCGGCTGAGGAGCGTGCAGCGACCCTCATTCATCTCGCGGCGCACGCCCGGCGAGGCGACGAGGAGCACATAGGTCGCGCTCTGATCGAGGAGGCGCGGGAGTTGGCACCGGAGTTGTGCAACCGGTGCGGTCCCGCGCTGTATTACCTCGGCGGCACCCTCTCGTACGACCTGGCGCTGCGCACGTCGGGGACGGGGCAGGAAGCCCTCGTCGCGCGTCACTTCGCCGACGCACTCGCCGACTACGCCTCGTGCGGCCAGACCGACATGGCGCTGAACAGCCTCGATGCCGGATTGAGAAGCGCACTGGCAGCCGACGAGAACAGTGCGAGCGCGGCCGTGGTGGCATTGGTCCCCGCGGCCGTGTGGCTGAGAGGAGGCGTCGACGAGGTCATCGCTTGGAAGCTACGGGATCTGTACCAACAGCTGGTCATCAAACTGAGCGGACCCACCCTCTCCTACGGCCTGATGCTGGCGATTCACCAAGCCGCCAAGGGAATCGACTTCAGCGTCATCGCCGCGCGGCCCGGCCCGTTCACACCGTCTGCAAGACTGTCGCGACTGCTGGCCCGCATCAGGGTGGAAGAGTTGCGGCTGTCCGGACCGCTGAGCGAGCCCGAACTGCCCAGTGCCGAAGACGCCATGCTCTTCTATGTAGGCACCGGCGAGTCCGAAACTGGAAGTGACGCCGAAACGGAGCACCGCAACACGCAGCGTGCTGCCGACCGTTGGATCAGTCAGGAACTCCTCGCCACCGGCTCGCTGGATCGCATGCCGATGATGTTCCCGGACGAGTTGCAGGCACTCCTGACCGAGGACACGGTGCTGCTCTCGCTGTATCTCGGCCACGCACGCCGGGAGGGCTCCGAGGCGCTGGTGACTTCTCTGTCCGGCTTGGCGGTGACGCGAGCCGACATGGAGCACCACACCGTGCTCCTGTCGAATTTCGAAGCCGGGCTCATTCACTTCACGCGTGCAACACACAGGCTTTCCGCCCACCCGGTGGCATTTCATGTGGCAGCACTACGGCACGCCATCGTCACGGACCCGTTGCACCGGCCTGTCAGCCGTGAGGCACAAAAGCAGCTCAGGGATGACATCGTCCCGAATCTTGCGGGCTTTGCGTCCCGTCTGGACCGTTGGAGAGCTCAAGGGAAGCGCCATCTCTGCATCTGGCCCAACGGCCCGTTGCATTACCTCCCTTACCACCTGCTGGAGGTCGATGGCCGTCCCCTCGCAGCGGACTGGACCGTGACACAGGTACCCAGCCTCGGCTTCCTCCGCACTTCGGCGTCGAGACTCCACCGTCCACCCGGGCATGGACTCGTCGCCTTCGCATCCGCGGCCGGGGGCGCCCGGCACGGTCTCGGAGCTCAGGACGATCTGGAAGCGCACGCTGTCCAGGTGGCTGCAGCGATGGGCGGTCACGCGGTGTTGGGTGCCGCAGCGACACCGCAGCGGCTGCTCACCGAACTTGCCGACGCACGGTATGTCCATGTGGCCGCGCACGGAGCAAACAACGAGTGGGCGTCGTGGTACCAGTGCCTCTTTCTGTCGCCGGACACGGACAACGACGGTCGAGTCTTCGCCCACGACGTTCTCCAAACCGACCTGCGGAGCGTCGAGCTCGTCACGCTGAGCTCCTGCGAATCCGCTCTGGGCCGCTTCGACGTCAACGACAATCTTCGCGGTCTGCCAGCCGCGTTCCTGTCCGCCGGCGCATCGGCCGTCATCGGTTGTCTATGGCCGGTCCACCCTGAAGTGGCCACGGAGTTCTTCGGGACGCTCTACGAGCGCCTCGCGCGGACCTCGGACCGGCGGGCGGCGTTCCGTGCTGCTCAGACGGCTGTGCGCGCCCGACATCCGGCATACCGGGACTGGGGCTCGTTCTGCTTCATCGGCGACTGGCGTCATTCGGATTCGAAAAACGGAGCTGCCTCGTGACCCAACTGGAACTGCCCCTGACCCCGCTCCAAGAGATTGATCTGGTGGAGGTGCCCCGGCTGCAGTCGCCTGCCCCACAGCACCGCATCAAAGGGCGGATCTCACTCAGTGCGGCCGTCGTCCACCCACTGACGGCGGAGGAAGCAGCTGCAGGCGAGGCGGAGTGGCTCGGCTTCCTGACCGCGGAGGCGTCGCGCAGCGACTATCTCCTGCTCAGCCTCACGTGCGCCTTCCGCCCTCCGGCGAACGGGGACCCTTTCGCCGACGCTGCCGTCGGCGTTCTCCTGGAGTCAGTTGATGAGCCTGCTGACCGGCAGCCGATTGCTTGGTCGGTGTCTCCCAAGAAGCGCTCCCATCCGGTGGAGAGAGCAACCACAGTCTCGCTCAGTGCCAAGCTCGCGATCATCGAGTCCAGCCTCGAACTGGCCCCCGGACAAGGCCGAGAGGATGTCTTCGTCATGGGAATGGGCGAAAGGGACAGTGACCCGGAATGGCGCATCCGGCCGACCAGCCGTCACCCCCTGATTGGCGATGAGACCTTCACGATGATCGTCAAGGCCACGACTGGTGCTGCTGTGCAGGCCCACGTGACGGTGGCAGCCACCATCAAGCATCGGCGATTCGGCCTGATTCCCTATCGGGCAGATCTCCCTGCCGCATTGCGGAGCATCGATCTACGTCGTCAGATCGCTCGGTGAGATCAAGCGGTGTGCGCCCGGAGGGAGCAAGTGGAACGCGTCGTTTCGGGATGTCTTCCAGCGGGTGGCACAGCACACGCCATGTCGGCTTCGTGGCAGTCGGTCCGTGTGGCGCGTACGTCGTTTCCTTAGGCCCTCACCGTTGACGCCCCGCCGCCCGTGGCCACGGCGCAGCCCCGCCACTCGAACATCTCGGGCGGCCGCCCGCAGGGCCGTGCTCGGCACTCTCAGTGAGTCCTTGCGGAGGGACGCTGACGGCAACAGGGGCGGGCGAAGTGTGCGGAGTACCTGGTGACGCGGACGATGCCCGCTCCCCAGCGGCGCCGATTCTCCCCAGATTCTCCCCAGGGCTTTGAAACGCACCCGCGCGGACATTCGCTGGAGCGAATCTAGGCGGTCGTAGTGAACCGCCTCCTAAAGCCAGTCCCGCCGCTTGAAGATGAAGTACAGGCTCACACACACGACTGCCATCAGCAGAATCGCGAACGGATACCCCGCCGCCCACTTCAGCTCGGGCATCGTCTCGAAGTTCATGCCGTAGATCGTTCCCACCAACGTGGGAGCAAACAGGATCGCCGCCCACGAAGAGATCTTCTTGATCTCCTCGTTCTGTTCGAAGCCCGCTTCGGCCAGGGCGCGCATCTCGGCGTTCTGCTGCTGGGTGACCAGGGTCGCGTTGACCGTGAGGATGTCCGCGAGGGCCTGGCGGAAGCCGTCCACGCGTTCGCTGGTGTGGGTGACGTGGTCGGCCACGTCGCGCAGGTAGCGCTGGAGCTCCTCGTCCGTGCCGTACTTGGCGAAGCCCGCCATGAGGCCGTGCAGCATGCCGACCAGGGGGCGGGTCGCGCGCTGGAACTCGACCATCTCGCGGGCGAGTTCGTAGATGCGGCGGGAGACCTCCGGGGCGCCGCTGAAGACCTCGGTCTCGATCTCGTCGATGTCGTTCTGGACCCCCGCCACCACCGGGGCGTAGCCGTCCACGACCGCGTCCAGGATGGCGTACAGGACCGCCTCCGGGCCGAGGCGCAGGAGATCGGGGTCCTCCTCCATACGGTGGCGCACCGCCGACAGGTCGGGGGCCGCCCCGTGCCGGACCGTGATGACGAAGTCGGGGCCCACGAACACGTGGAGCTCGCCGAAGTCGACCTCCTCGGGGGCGTCCAGGTAGCGCGCCGCGCGCAGGACCACGAAGAGCGTGTCCCCGTACCGCTCCAGCTTCGGGCGCTGATGGGCCTCCATCGCGTCCTCCACCGCCAGCTCGTGCAGGCCGAACTCAGCCGCCAGGGAGAGGAGTTCGGCCTCCGTGGGGCGGGCGAGGCCGATCCACGCCATGCCGTCGGGGCGGGTGCGCAGCTCGCGGTAGGTCTCGGCGAGCGTCGCGGGGGAGGAGACCCGGACGCCGTCGCGGTAGAGGGCCGCCTGGAC
This sequence comes from Streptomyces sp. CC224B, assembly GCF_030010595.1. NCBI lineage: Bacteria > Bacillati > Actinomycetota > Actinomycetes > Kitasatosporales > Streptomycetaceae > Streptomyces > Streptomyces sp. CC224B. Next base: position 28,364 of record NZ_JASCXL010000068.1, read on the forward strand.
GACGCTCGGCCCCTGCGGCTTGCCGGTGTGCTGGGAGCGGGGACGCGGCGCGTCGGCGGCCGGCGGCGGTGTCGTGGACCGCTCGGAGCCGCGGCGCTCCGTCGCGCGCCGCCACGAGTGCTTGCGCGTCGAGTGGGGGCGGTGTGCCGGTCGCTCCGGGGTCACCGGTAACCCTTCCTGTCGCCGTTCGCTGCTTCGCCTGTCCCTCGCGCCCGTGGTGTCGCCCGCGCCCGCGGTGTTGCCCATGCCCGCGGTGCCGCCCGCGCCTCCACCGACCGGAGGTCCCTGAGCAGGATATATGCGGCAGAAGGGCCGGGCGCGGCCCAGGTCCGCCCGGCCGCGCCCGATTGCGGACCGTCCCTGTCCGCAAGTCGCGTTAGCGTGCGGAGCATGATGAAGACCCCGCCGGCCCCGGTCCTCGGCCGCCGCGCCCTGAACCGCGCCACCCTCGACCGGCAGCTCCTGCTGCGCCGCACGCGGATGTCCGCCCAGGACGCGCTCACCCACCTCGTGGGGCTCCAGGCGCAGAACGTGAAGCCGCCGTACGTCGCCCTCGCGGCCCGGCTCGACGGGTTCGACCCGGAGGAACTCTCCGGGCTGATGGCCCGGCGCGCGGCCGTGCGGGCCGTCACCATGCGCTCCACCGTGCACACCCTCACCGCCGACGACCTGCTCCTGCTGCGGCCGCTCAGCCGGCCCGCCGTCGAGCGCGAGCTGCGCATGTTCCGCGAGGGCCTGGACGGCGTCGACCTGGAGCGGCTCGCGGCCGTCGCCCGCGCGTACGTCGAGGAGGAGCCCCGCACGCCCGCGCACATCCGCGCCGAGCTGGCCCGCCACTGGCCGGACGCCGACCCGCAGTCGCTCGGCATCGCCGCCCGCGCCCGCCTCCCCCTGGTCCAGGTCACCCCGCGCGGCCTGTGGGGGCGCAGCGGCCAGGTCGCGCTCACCACCGCCGAGCACTGGCTCGGCCGACCGCTCGCGGAGGAGCCCGCGCCGGACGCCGTCGTACTGCGCTACCTCGCCGCCTTCGGGCCCGCCTCGGTGAAGGACATGCAGGTCTGGGCGGGCGTGACCCGGCTGCGGCAGGCCTTCGAACGGCTGCGGCCCGAGCTGCGCACGTTCCGCGACGAGAGCGGCGTCGAGCTCTTCGACCTGCCCGACGCACCCCGCCCGGACCCCGAGACCCCGGCGCCGCCGCGCTTCCTGCCGGAGTTCGACAACCTCCTGCTCTCCCACGCGGACCGCTCCCGCGTTGTCCCCGCCGCCCACAAGAGCCGTACGTGGAAGGGGAACCAGGCCCTCAGCACCTTCCTCGTGGACGGGTTCCTCGCCGGGCTGTGGCGGCTCGACGAGGCGAAGGACGGGTCGGTCGTCGTGGTCGTCGAGGCGTTCGAGGAGCTGAGCCGCGAGCTGCGCGCGGCCGTCGCCGAGGAGGCGGTGCGGACGGCGGCGGTGCTGGCCGCGGGCGCGTCGTCGTACGACGTCCGGTTCGGGGCGGTGGCCGATGTGCCCGCGCGGACGGGGGGCCGCGCCTGACTCCGTGTGGCCGGGGAGCCGCGCCTGACTCCGCGCGGACGGGTAGCCGCGTCTGACCCCATGTGGACGGGTAGCCGCGTCTGACCCCGTGTGCCTGGAGCCGCGCCTGAGGAACGCGTTCCGCCGCCCTCCCGCAGCTCCGTCCCGCCGCCCTCAGTCCGCCCGCCCCGTCACCGCCACCGTCACGCCGAGCCCGATCATCGTGCAGCCGCCCGCCCCGCCCACCATCGCGAGCCTGCGGTCCGAGCGGGCGAGCCAGGTGCGGGCCGCCGATGCCGTCAGGGCCCACAGGGTGTCCGTCACCAGGCCGATGGAGATCGGGACCAGGCCGAGCAGCATCATCTGCACGGGGACGTGACCCGCCGCGTGGTCCACGAACTGCGGCAGCACCGCCGCCGCGAACACGATGCCCTTGGGGTTGGTGAGGCCCACCAGAACGCCGTCCAGGAAGGTGCGCAGGTCTCCGCGCGGGCCGCGCCCGGCCTCGCCCGACGCCGTGGCACCGCGGATCGCCTCGGCCCTCATCTCCCGCCGGTGCCGGTACGCCTGGACCCCGAGGAACACCAGGTACGCCGCGCCCGCCAGCTTCACCGCCAGGAACGCCGCGGCCGAGCGCTCCAGGAGCGAGCCCAGGCCGAACGCGACCGCCACGATCATCAGGTACGACCCGGCGACGTTGCCGAAGGCCGTCGCCACGGCGGTACGCCGCCCGTGCGCGAGCGCCCGCCCGATCACGAACAGCACGCTCGGCCCGGGGATGACGATCACCAGGGCCGACATCGCGGCGAAGGCCAGAAGGCGGTCGACGGACACCATGCACGCCATTGAACCCGGGAAGCGGGCGGTGTGTACGGGGTACAGGTATTGCCGCTGCGGGGCACAGGAGAATTCCCGCTAGGGCAGCACCCCCGCCCTGCGCGCCGCCACCACCGCCTCCCAGCGCGTGTGCGCGCCCAGCTTCCGCATCGCCGAGCGCAGATACCCCTTCACCGTCTCCGGCCGCAGGCCGAGCCGCTCCGCGGCCGCCGTGTTCGTCGCGCCCAGGGCGACGCAGGCCAGCACGTCCACCTCGCGGGGGGCCAGGGGGACCGCGGGTGTGGTGCCCGCCGAGGCCAGGGGTGTGGCGTCCACCGACGTCGGGGCCGGGACGCCCGCCGAGGCCGGGGCCGTGGCGCCCGCCGAGGTCAGCGTGGTGCAGACCGCGAGGAGTTCGGCGCGCAGGGCGGGGTCCGCCGTGCGCGCGGCGAGCGCCCGCAGAGCCCCGTGCGCCTCACGCACCCGCTCCCAGGCGGCGGGCCCAGGACCGGCCGCCGCGTCCCGGGCCGCCGCCGCGACGGCGCGGGCCTCGTCGCGGGCGACCAGCGCCTGCTCCACGTCGCGCGCGGCGGCCACGGCCGCGGCGAGCACCCGGTCGCCCAGCGGCTGCGGCGCGCGCAGGGCGCCGTACAGCAGGCCGCGCACCCGGCGGCGGACCACGACCGGCACGGCGAGCACCGCGCGCAGCCCCTCCGCCGCGACGGCGCCGTCGTACTCGTGGCTGATGTGCCGGGAGGAGCTGTAGTCGGTGACGGCGCACGGCCGGGCGAGGGCGAGCGCCTTGCCGCCGAGGCCGTGGCCCGTGCCGATGCCGAGGCCGCTCAGGGCGTGCGTACCGGTGCCGCTGAGTTCGCGGATCCGCAGGCGCGGGACGCCGCCGGCGTCCGTGTCGACGAGGCCGCCGAAGGCCACGGGCAGGCCCGTCGCGCGCCGCAGCCGTACCAGCGCGGCCCGTACGTCCCCCGCCTCACCCGCGCCCGCAGCCGTCACACGCCCGCCCTCCACCGCACGCCACCCCCGTCCGGGGGTGGTGAGACCCACGTCACGAACTCCACGATGGTACGGACGCCGCACCGGCGGCGGAACCGCCGAGCCGCGGCCCGGCGACACCAGAGCACGACAACGGAACGCGACAGCGGATCACGGCAGCGGAACACGACTGCGGAACACGACAGCGGAACACAGGGAAGACGAGGTGCGCGGATGACGGAGACGGGGACGGGCGACGGCACGGAGGGGTTCCGGGCCGCCCGGGACTTCCTGCTGCGCCACCGCGAGGACTACGCGGCCGCGTACGAGGGGTTCGTCTGGCCGCGTCCTGAGCGGTTCAACTGGGCTCTGGACTGGTTCGACGTCATCGCCGAGGGCAACGACCGCACGGCGCTGCACATCGTCGAGGAGGACGGCACCGAGACCCGGCTGTCCTTCGCCGCCCTCGCGCGCCGCTCCGCCCAGGCCGCCAACTGGCTGCGCGGGCTCGGCGTCCGGGCCGGGGACCGCGTCGTCGTCATGCTCGGCAACCAGGCCGAGCTGTGGGAGGTCGCGCTCGCCGCGATGAAGCTGCGCGCCGTGGTGATCCCGGCGACGCCGCTGCTCGGTCCGGCGGACCTGCGCGACCGGATCGAGCGCGGCCGGGCCCGGCACGTGGTGGTGCGCGCCGAGGACACGGCCAAGTTCGACGCCGTGCCGGGGGAGTACACGCGGATCGTGGTCGGGGCGTCCGTGGCACCGGGCGGCGGGGCGTCCGTGGCACCGGGCGGCGGGGCGTCCGCGGTGCCGGGTGGTGGGGCGTCCGCGGTGCCGGGCGGCGGGGTGTCCGCGACACCTGCGAGTGGGGCGCCCGCGGTGCCGGGTGGTGGCTGGGTGTCGTACGACGGTGTCGACGGCGCCCCGGACACCTACACGCCCGACGGCGAGACCCGCGCCGACGACCCGCTCATGCTGTACTTCACCTCCGGCACCACCGCCCGGCCCAAGCTCGTCGAGCACACCCACGTGTCGTACCCCGTGGGGCACCTGGCGACGATGTACTGGATCGGCCTCAAACCCGGCGACGTGCACCTGAACATCTCCTCGCCGGGCTGGGCCAAGCATGCCTGGTCCAACCTCTTCGCGCCGTGGAACGCGGAGGCGACGGTCTTCATCCACAACTACACCCGCTTCGACGCAGGCCGCCTGATGCGCGAGATGGACCGCGCGGGCGTCACCAGCTTCTGCGCGCCGCCCACGGTGTGGCGCATGCTCATCCAGGCCGACCTGACGCAGCTCAGGACGCCGCCGCGCGAGGTCGTGGCCGCCGGGGAGCCGCTGAACCCGGAGGTCATCGAGCGGGTGCGGAGCGACTGGGGCGTGACCATCCGCGACGGCTTCGGGCAGACCGAGACCGCCGTGCAGGTCGCCAACACCCCCGGCCAGGTGCTCAAGCCCGGCTCCATGGGCCGGCCCACGCCCGGCTTCGCCGTCACGCTGCTCGACCCGGTCACCGGTGAACCCGGCGTCCAGGAGGGCGAGATCGCCCTCGACCTGTCCGCCGCCCCGGTGGGCCTGATGGCCGGCTACCACGGCGACCCGGAGCGCACCGCCGAGGCCATGGCGGGCGGCTACTACCGCACCGGTGACATCGGCGCACGCGACGCCGACGGCTACCTGACGTACGTGGGCCGGCGGGACGACGTCTTCAAGGCCTCCGACTACAAGATCTCGCCCTTCGAGCTGGAGAGCGCGCTGCTCGAACACGAGGCGGTCGCGGAGGCCGCGGTCGTGCCCGCGCCCGACCCGGTCCGCCTCGCGGTGCCCAAGGCGTACGTCGTCCTCGCCGAGGGGTACGAGCCGGGGCCCGGCACGGCCAAGGCGCTCTTCGAGCACTCGCGGGCCGTCCTCGCGCCCTACAAGCGGGTACGCCGCCTGGAGTTCGGCGCGCTGCCCAAGACGGTCTCCGGCAAGATCCGCCGCATCGAACTGCGTGAGGCGACGGCCAAGGGGTCGGACGCCGAGTACCGCGAGGAGGACTTCCGATGAGCTCCACGAGTAGTACGGAGGCGGGCTCCGCGAGCAGCGCGCAGGTGGGCTCTGCGAGCAGTACGCAGGTGAGTTCCGCGAGTAGTACGGAGGCGGGCTCCGTGAGCAGTACGCAGGCGGGCTCCGTGAGCAGTACGCAGGGCGGCGCCGAGCCGTCGTACGCGCACGGTACGAGTACCACGCCTCTGCTCGGCGACACCATCGGGCGGAACCTCGACCGGGCCGTCGCCACCTGGCCCGGCCGCGACGCCCTCGTCGACGTGGTGTCCGGCAGGCGCTGGACGTACGCGGAGTTCGGCGCCGCCGTCGACGAGGTGGCGCGAGCCCTGCTCGCCGCGGACGTCGCCCGGGGCGACCGCGTCGGCATCTGGGCCGTGAACTGCGCCGAGTGGGTCCTCGTCCAGTACGCCACCGCGCGCGTCGGCGCCGTCCTGGTGAACATCAACCCCGCCTACCGGTCGCACGAGCTGGCGTACGTCCTCAAGCAGGCGGGTGTCTCGGTCCTCGTCGCCTCGCAGACGCACAAGTCCAGCGACTACCGCGCGATGGTCGAGCAGGTCCGCGGGGAGTGCCCGGAGCTGCGGCGGGTCTGCTACATCGGCGACGCCTCCTGGGACGCGCTGCTGGCCGGGGCGGCGGCCGTCCCCCCGGAGGAACTGGCCGCCCGGGAAGCGGAGTTGAGCTGTGACGACCCGGTCAACATCCAGTACACCTCGGGTACGACCGGCTTCCCCAAGGGTGCCACCCTCTCCCACCACAACATCCTCAACAACGGCTACTGGGTGGGCCGCACCGTCGGCTACACCGAGGCGGACCGCGTCTGCCTGCCCGTGCCCTTCTACCACTGCTTCGGCATGGTCATGGGCAACCTCGCCGCCACCTCGCACGGCGCCTGCGTCGTCATCCCGGCGCCGTCCTTCGACCCCGTCGCCACGCTGCGCGCCGTCGAGCGCGAGCGGTGCACGTCGCTGTACGGGGTGCCGACGATGTTCATCGCCGAGCTGAACCTCGCCGACTTCGCCTCGTACGACCTGTCGTCGCTGCGCACCGGGATCATGGCCGGGTCGCCGTGTCCCGTGGAGGTGATGAAGCGGGTCGTGGCCGAGATGCACATGGAGCAGGTCTCCATCTGCTACGGCATGACCGAGACGTCCCCCGTCTCCACGCAGACCCGCATGGACGACGACCTGGAGCGCCGCACCGCCACGGTCGGCCGCGTCCTGCCGCACATCGAGGTCAAGGTCGTCGACCCCGCGACCGGCGTCACGCTGCCGCGCGGCACCTCCGGCGAACTGTGCACCCGTGGCTACAGCGTGATGCTCGGCTACTGGCAGGAGCCCGAGCGGACCGCGGAAGTCGTCGATGCCGGGCGCTGGATGCACACCGGGGACCTCGCGGTGATGCGGGACGACGGCTACGTCCAGATCGTCGGCCGCATCAAGGACATGATCATCCGGGGTGGCGAGAACATCTACCCGCGCGAGATCGAGGAGTTCCTGTACGGCCACCCGAAGATCGCGGACGTGCAGGTGGTCGGGGTGCCGGACGAGCGGTACGGGGAGGTGCCGCTGGCCTGCGTGATCCTCCGCGAGGGCGCGGAGCCGCTCACCCTCGCCGAACTGCGCGCCTTCTGCGAGGGACGGCTCGCGCACTACAAGGTGCCGACGGGGCTGCGGATTCTTGAGGACTTTCCCATGACAGTGTCGGGGAAGGTGCGGAAGGTGGAGCTGAGGGAGAGGTTCGGCTGAACGGCGGGGCCCGCATGGGCTTGGGCCGGGGCTGTGGTGGGCCTCCGGCCGGGGCTGGGGTCGGCCTGCGGCCGGGCTGCGCCTGCGACGGGCTGTGCCTGGGCTGGGGCTGGGCTGTGGTGGGCCTCTGGCCGGGGCTGGGCTGCGCCTGCGGTGGGGCTGACGCTGGGCCGCGCTTGTGTCGTTCGCCGGGGTGCCCTTGGGGTTCGGGTGCGGGTGGGTGGTGGTGTGGCGCCGCTGTCGCGGCGCACTTGCCCACCCGCCCGCCCGTGGCGCCTTGGTGACAAGGCTGGGCTTGCGGCTGGGCTCAAGCGCTGTGCTCCAGGGCTGGGCCTGCGGCCAGGTTGCGGGTGGGCCGCGTGCGCCGGGCCTGGGGCGGGCTGCGCCGGGGGGGGGGGCGGCTGGGCCTGCGTTGTGCGGCGGGTTGTCTCGGGGGTGCGGGTGCGGGGAGGCGTGGTGGTGTGGCGGCGCGGTGGCGGCGGGGTTTTACGCCCCCCCCGTTCGCCGTGGTGGCGGGGGTGGACCAGCGGGCCGGCGGCGGTGGTGCTGCGCCCGGGCTGGGCCCGCGGCCCGGTTGCGGGTGGGCCGTGCGCGCTGGGCTTGCGGCCAGCTATGGGTGGCCTGCGCGGCTTGGATGTGCGGTGGGGCTGCGTCCGGGGCGGGAGGTGGCTGGGGCCGTGTTGTCCGGCGGGTCCTGTCCGGGGCTTGGGTGAGGGCCGTGGTTGTGGCTGGAGGTTGGCTGTGGTCGAGGTTTTAGTGCGGGCGGGCGTGGGTCGGTGCCGCTGTCGCGGCGCGACTGCCCACCCCGTCCCGCTCGTGACACCTCGGTGGCGGGGGGCTCAGCCGAGGAACCTTCCCGTGGCAGGGGTATGCCGTCGGGCCCGGGCTGTGAGGCCTGGGTGTCACGGGCGGGTGGGTGGGAGGGGCGTTGCGCGGTGGGGCGGGGTGGTTGTGTGGGTGTGGCGTGTGCTGCGCTGGCTTCGCTGGGGTGGGTGGAGTTCGCCTGGTGGGACGTCAGGCCGGGCTTGCGCAGCCGGGTGATCATGGGCGGGTGGGTGGGAGAGGCCTTGCGGGGCAGGGCCCAGGTGTTCGGTGGGGCGTGGCGTTCGCCGCCCTGTGCCGCTGCGGCGGGCGGGGTGCGTTTGGCGTGGCGAGGGGCCGAGCTTGCGTAGCCGGGTGATCATGGGCGGGTGGGTGGGAGAGGCCTTGCGGGGCGGGGCCCAGGCGCTCGGCAGGGCGTGGCGTTCGCCGCGCTGATTCGCCGGGGCCGGGGGAGTCCGCCCGGCGTGCCGTCAGGCCGGGTTTGCGCAGCAGGGGTGGTCATGGGCGGGTGGGTGGGCAAGCCCCGCCGCAGCCAGAGCTAACGTCCCCGCGAAGCAAACGCCCGAGCCGCCTCGTTCAACGCCTGAGGCACCCCACTCAGCGGAATACGGAACAGCGGCACCGCCAGTTCGAGGGCGCGCCCGCGAGCCGCGGGAGTGAAGTCACACAGGGCGAAGCACACGCACAGCGCCTCGCGCGTGAGAGCCGTGAGCCACGCGCACTCCAGGTCCCGCAGGGACGCGGGCCGCGCCGACGGCTCCACGTGCGCGACCACCCCCCGCGCGATGAGCCGCGCCCCGGACGGCGGCCGCCCGTCGCGCCCGGCGTCGGCAACGCCCACGTCGGTGTAGCCGAGCCAGCGCAGGTACAGCGCGGCCGTGGTCACGGCGTCCCGCGCGCTGCCCACCGGCACGGGCCGGAACACCCCGGGCTCCGGCCCCGGCCCCGGTGCCGCGCCGGGCCCGCCCTCGGGCGTCAGGCCGAGCCCCACCCCCGGTACCACCTCGTGACCCCCGCCCGGCTCCGGTTCAGGCGTCGCGCCATGGCCCCGCCCGGCCCGGGGCGCCGGGCCACGGCCCGGCCCCGGCCCCGGCCCCGAGCCCTCGGGCAGGACCGGTATCCGCAGGACCACTCCGCACGCGCACCCCAGCTCCGGCCGCGGCCAGTCCGCGGCGCGGCCGCAGGAGCCGCACCGTACCGTCACCCAGTCGTCGGCCCAGGTCCGCTCGGTGACCGGGGTGGGCACGACGCCGTGCGCGACGGGCGGTACGACGGGCGCGCCGCAGGCACAGGGGAACGCCGGAGGCGCGTACGCCTGCTCATGGCGGCACACCGGGCAGCGCACCGGAAAGCCGTCCCTCGTCATGACCCTCACCACCTCGCCGTCGCCCCGACACCCGTGACCGCACCGCACCGCCCGCGCTCGAACTGCCCGGCACCCCGACCGTGCAGGCCACGCCCAGGGTGCCCCGCCCCCTGACCACAGGCTGGTGCCCGCCCCTCCGTAGCCGTACAGCCCTGCGCCCATGGTCGTACGGAACGCGACGACCCCGATACGCGATTTTGAGCTTCGGCCCGGCCGCCGTCCCTTGACGCTCCCTCCGTTCCCTTTTACATTGCTTCCGTATAACAGAATCAATCTTCCACATTGCGGAAACAGGGAAGCCTGCGAAGCCGAAGGACCCGCGGAACCGAAAAACCCACGGAACCCCCCGGAACCCACGGAACCCGCAGAACCAACCCCACCAGCAAGAACACCCAACGGCCGCAAGGCCGGCCAACCGCAGGACCGGACTTCACAGCTCACCGCGGGGCGCGACGGGAGCGGAGAATCCGCCAGCCGGAGCAGGAGAACTCAATGGCTCGTATGACCGCCGCCCGCGCGGCAGTTGAGATCCTCAAGCGGGAGGGCGTCACCGACGCGTTCGGTGTGCCGGGCGCCGCGATCAATCCCTTCTACAAGGCGCTGAAGGAGGGCGGCGGCATCGACCACACGCTCGCCCGCCACGTCGAGGGCGCCTCGCACATGGCCGAGGGCTACACCCGGGCCCGGCCGGGGAACATCGGTGTCTGCATCGGTACGTCGGGCCCCGCGGGCACCGACATGATCACCGGCCTCTACTCGGCGATCGGCGACTCGATCCCGATCCTGTGCATCACCGGGCAGGCGCCCACGAGCGTGATCCACAAGGAGGACTTCCAGGCCGTCGACATCGCCTCCATCGCCAAGCCGGTGACGAAGATGGCCGTGACGGTCCTGGAGGCGGCGCAGGTCCCGGGCGTCTTCCAGCAGGCGTTCCACCTGATGCGCTCCGGCCGCCCCGGCCCCGTGCTCATCGACCTGCCCATCGACGTCCAGCTCACCGAGATCGAGTTCGACCCGGAGACGTACGCGCCGCTGCCGGTCTACAAGCCCGTCGCGACCCGCGCCCAGATCGAGAAGGCCATCGGCTTCCTGCTGGAGTCGGAGCGCCCGCTGATCGTCGCCGGTGGCGGCATCATCAACGCGGACGGCAGTGAACTGCTCGTGGAGTTCGCCGAGTTGACCGGCACGCCGGTCATCCCGACCCTCATGGGCTGGGGCGTCATCCCCGACGACCACGAGCTCAACGCGGGCATGGTCGGCCTCCAGACCTCGCACCGCTACGGCAACGCCACCTTCCTGGAGTCCGACTTCGTCCTCGGCATCGGCAACCGCTGGGCCAACCGCCACACCGGCTACAAGCTGGACGTCTACCGCCAGGGCCGCACGTTCGTGCACGTCGACATCGAGCCGACCCAGATCGGCAAGATCTTCGCGCCGGACTACGGCATCGCCTCCGACGCCAAGGCGGCCCTGGAGCTGTTCGTCGAGGTCGCCCGCGAGCTGAAGGCCGCGGGCCGGCTGCCCGACCGCACCGCGTGGATCGCCGCGGGCCAGGAGCGCAAGGCGACCCTGCTGCGGCGCACCCACTTCGACGACATCCCCATGAAGCCGCAGCGCGTCTACGAGGAGATGAACAAGGCCTTCGGCCCCGAGACGCGGTACGTGTCCACGATCGGCCTCTCGCAGATCGCGGGCGCGCAGATGCTGCACGTCTACAAGCCGCGCCACTGGATCAACTGCGGCCAGGCGGGCCCCCTCGGCTGGACCATCCCCGCCGCGCTCGGCGTCGCGAAGGCGGACCCGGAGGGCCAGGTCGTCGCGCTCTCCGGCGACTACGACTTCCAGTTCCTCATCGAGGAGCTGGCCGTCGGCGCCCAGCACCGCATCCCGTACGTCCACGTCCTCGTGAACAACTCCTACCTGGGCCTGATCCGCCAGGCCCAGGCAGGCCTCGACATCAACTTCCAGGTCAACCTGGAGTTCGAGAACATCAACTCGCCGGAGCTCGGCGTCTACGGCGTCGACCACGTGAAGGTCGCCGAGGGCCTCGGCTGCAAGGCGATCCGCGTGACCGACCCGAACGACCTCGGCGCCGCCTTCGAGCAGGCCAAGAAGCTGGCCGAGGAGTACCGCGTCCCGGTCGTCGTGGAGGCCATCCTGGAGCGGATCACCAACATCGCGATGAGCCGCACGGCCGACATCAGCGACGTCACCGAGTTCGAGGACATCGCCACCGAACCGTGGCACGCGCCCAGCGCCATCAAGACACTGAAGGCCTGACGACGCCGGAGGGCAAGGGGGCGGTCCACCCGTGGACCGCCCTCTTCGGTGTCTCCCTCGCATCCGGCCGGCGCTGTCAGACGTTCCCCGCACAATGACGCGCATGGCAACACGAGTCGACATGACGCTTGAGTGGCACCTGCGCGCCGTCAGCGAGGAGTGCGCGGACGCCGAGGTGCGCGAGGCCCTGGACGCTGTCTTCGCCCATATGCACAGCGGTCGGAGCACCAAGCGCCGCGGGGGCAAGGAACTGATACGCCTGCTCACCGAGGCACGGTCGCAGGCCGCCCGCGCGGAGGAGTGGGAGGTCGTCCGGCAGGTCCATGACGCGGTGGCCTACGCGGAGGGCCGCATCCTGCGCCATGACTTCGAGGAGCGGTACCGGCTCTTCCAGGACGGGGCGCGCAACGACATCAACCGCGATTTCCTGGGGCGCACCATGTGGGCGGCGCATCATTGGATGGTCTCCACCGGGCGTGAGTATCTGAAGGCGCACCCTGAGGCCACCGCCGAGGACGTTCTGGAGCACTTCCGCGCCGAGGGCGAGGACGCCCGGTTCCTGGAGGCGCCCGCGGACCGGCCCGGCCGGTACGTCATCCCGCGGGGCAGGGCCGAGACCGCCTTGTGGCTGGAGCGCATCCTGCGGGACGGCCGGATCGACATCGAGGATCCGGCGGAGGCGGCACGTACGATCGTCACCTCGCCGGAGGCGCTCGCCCTCCTCGCGGCGGACGAACAAGGGCACTTGGTGCTCCAGGCCACGGAGTTGCGCCGACGGGCCGCAGGCCTCGAGGAACTGCGTCAGGTCATCGAGGACCGCGAGGCCCACGAGCGGGAGTTGCAACGGGTGCTGGAGGGACAGCACTGGATCTTCGGCGGCCAGTACGTCGGCGAGGCGGCCCAGCGCAGGCTCGTCCCGGGCGACGAGGTGGACATCCCCCTGATCCGTGGCGACGGCGCCCTGCACGTCGTGGAGCTGAAGCGGGCCATGGGACTCAAGGGGCCCCTCGTCAGACGGCACCGCAACGCCTGGGTGCCCGCGGCCTCGGTGCACGAGGCCGTGGGCCAGGCCGTCAACTACCTCGTAGGCCTGGACGAGCACCGCACCCGTATCCGGGACGAACTGGGAATCGAAACGCGCAGGGCGAGCGCTCTGGTGCTCATCGGCCACCCCGCCGTCCAGCCGGAGGTTCCCGAGGAGGAGCTCAACGAAGCGCTGCGGACGTTCAACGCCCACCTCAGCCGCGTCGAGGTCCTCACCTACAAGGAACTCCTGGACAACGCCCGCCGTTCGCTGGCCGGGCCCGACGACCGGCGCAGGGCGTAGTGGACGGCCAGCGCGAGCACCAGCGGCCCCCACAGCCCCACAGGCAGTACGCACACGCGGAACAGCAGCTCCCAGGCCCCGTTGTCGAAGGAGCCGAAGGAGACGCCGAGGCCGAGCGCGCCCAGGGTGAAGGGCCCGAACAGCAGGGTCGCGCCGAGTCCGCCGGCGACCGCGGGGACCAGGGCGACGGCGGGGTGCAGCCGCCGCCCGCCGACCAGCGGGACCCAGGCGGGCGCCACCTCGCCCCAGCCCCGCACGAGCCCGAACGACAGCAGGGCGAGCGCCTCGGTGAGCAGGCTCAGCGTGAAGACGTACGGTACGGAGATCCACAGGCTGCCGATCGAGCCCGTGCCGGTGCCCATGTCGAAGCCGAAGGCGAACGGCAGCCGCCAGACGCACTGGGGGAGCAGGACCAGCGGAATCACATGGGCCACGCGCTCCGCCCAGCGGGCCACGGGAAGTTCAGTCGTCGTCATGCCCCGAGCTTCCCGGCTGCCGCGACGATGATCGTCCGTCCCACAGCCGAACCCCCTCCGCCGCACGGCGGAGAAGCCGGTCCACCGCAGGACCGGGGCCGGGCGGGGGAATCCGGCCCGTCCGGCGCGTGAGGATGATGCAGCTGTATTTCAGCCCGTCCGGCGTTTGGGGACGAGGCCGAAGGCCGATGCGCCGTGAGCGGGTACGCCCCGCAGGGCTTGGGGCGGATCCCCGAGGCCCGGCCGAGGGATTCCAGCCCGTCCGGCGATTGAGGACGGGGCCGAAGGCCGATCGACCGCGAAAGGGCACGCCCCCGCGAGGAACCGCGGCGCGTCCGGCGACAGCCCCCCGCCACCCCCTCCTCAGGTCGAAGGGAGAGCTGTGAGGCCTTCACCACCGCACTGGCTCGCCGGAGCGCGCCGCGGTCCTCGTCCCCCCGCGCGCCGTGTGCCACCCCTCATCCGGGCGCACGGCGGCGCGGGTTCCGCGCGGGGGACCGACCTCCCGTCAAGTCCCCGGCGCAGTCTCTAAGTTGACGGAAACTCAGTCCTCGCGCAGGGCGCGGACCGCCTCCTCCACCCGCTTGCCGTAGTCGGCGTCGGCGGCGTGGAAGTGGGCCAGGTTCTTCTCGACGACGTCCTCGCGGGACACCTGGGAGAGCCCGCCCGCGATGTTCGCCACCAGGCGCTCCCTCTCCTCCTCGGACATCAGCCGGTACAGCTCGCCCGCCTGGAAGAAGTCGTCGTCCTTGGTGTGCGCGGGGGCCTCGTGCGTACCCGTGTAGCCGCTGACGGCGAGCGGCGCGGAGAGCGGCCTGCCGGTCTCGGTGGGGCCGTCGTACGAGTTCGGCTCGTAGTTCTTGCGGTCACGGCCGTAGGCGTTGGCGGCCATGAGGCCGTCGCGGCCGTAGTTGTCCACCGTGGTCGCCTTGGGCGCGTTCACCGCGAGCTGGGTGTGGTTGACGCCCAGGCGGTAGCGGTGCGCGTCGGCGTACGCGAACAGGCGGCCCTGCAGCATCTTGTCGGGCGAGGGGCCGATGCCGGGCACGAAGTTGTTCGGCGAGAACGCGGCCTGCTCGACCTCGGCGAAGACGTTGTCCGGGTTCCGGTCCAGGACCAGGCGGCCCACGCGCTGGAGCGGGTAGTCGGCGTGCGGCCACACCTTCGTCAGGTCGAAGGGGTTGAAGCGGTACGTCGCCGCGTCGGCCGCGGGCATGATCTGCACATGCAGGGTCCAGGACGGGTTGACCCCGCGCTCGATGGCCTGGAGCAGGTCCGTCTGGTGCGAGTTGGGGTCCTTGCCCGCGAGTTCGGCGGCCTGCTCGCTGGACAGGCAGCGGATGCCCTGGTTCGTCTTGAAGTGGTACTTGACGAAGAAGGCCTCGCCCTGGGCGTTCGTCCACTGGTAGGTGTGCGAGCCGTAGCCGTTCATGTGGCGGTACGAGGCGGGGATGCCGCGGTCGCCCATCAGCCAGGTCACCTGGTGCGTGGCCTCGGGGGCGTGCGCCCAGAAGTCCCAGACGTTGTCGGGCTCCTGCTTGCCGGTGAACGGGTCGCGCTTCTGCGAGTGGATGAAGTCGGGGAACTTCAGCGGGTCCTTGATGAAGAACACCGGGGTGTTGTTGCCGACGAGGTCGTAGTTGCCCTCGGCGGTGTAGAACTTCACCGCGAAGCCCCGCGGGTCACGCACCGCGTCCGCGCCGCCGAGGCTGTCGGCCACGGTGGAGAAGCGCAGGAAGACCTCGGTGCGCTTGCCGACGGAGGACAGGAAGTCGGCGTACGTGTAGTCCGTGACGTCGTCCGTCACCTCGAAGTAGCCGTACGCGCCCGAGCCGCGGGCGTGCACCACGCGCTCCGGGATGCGCTCGCGGTTGAAGCGGGCGAGCTTCTCCAGGAGGTGCTGGTCCTGGAGGAGGAGCGGACCGCCGGCGCCGGCGGAGGCGGAGTTCTGGTTGTCGGCGACGGGGGCGCCGGACTCGGTGGTGAGCACGCGCTGCGGCATGGTGGTGGGTCGGCCTTCCGTGCGGGACTGCGGGAGCTGCTGAAGAGCTGCGACGAACTGCTGCGAAGAGCTGCTGCGGAGCCGGAGTGCGCCGCGGACAGCCGTGGCGCACTGCGGAGAGCTGCTGAGCTGAGTGACGTGAGCGTAGGGACGCCCCGTCCATCACGTCAACAGTTTGTTGAAGTTCGGGGTGGGGCGGGGTTCCGGGCCGCGGCGGCACTTGGGCGCGACAGGACAGGTGTCAGCGCCGCCACGGCCCGGAAGTCTTGAGGGGCCGCGCGGGTTACGCGACCGGGCTGCCGGAGAGGCGCTCGACGGCGCGCAGCAGCGCGGAGTGGTCGAGTCCGCCGTCGCCCTGCGCGCGCAGGCCGGCGACGAGCTGGGCCACCAGGGCGCCGACCGGGAGCGCGGCACCGACGGTGCGGGCGGCGTCCGTGACGATGCCCATGTCCTTGTGGTGCAGGTCGATGCGGAAGCCCGGCTTGAAGTCGCGGTTCAGGAAGTTGTCCTTCTTGCGCGTCAGGACGGTGGACCCGGCGAGCCCGCCGTTCAGGACGTCGAGCGCGGCCTTCAGGTCCACGCCGGACTTCTCCAGGAAGACCACGGCCTCGGCGCAGGCCTGGATGTTCACCGCCACGATGAGCTGGTTGGCGGCCTTCACGGTCTGGCCCGAGCCGTGCGGGCCGCACAGCACGATGGTCTTGCCGAGGGCCTCGAACAGCGGCCTCGCCGCGTCGAAGTCGGCCTGCTCGCCGCCGACCATGATGGACAGGACCGCCTCGACGGCCCCCGCCTCGCCGCCGGAGACCGGGGCGTCGAGCACCCGGATCCCCTTCTCCTTCGCGGCCTTCGCCAGGTCGACGGAGGTCTGCGGCGTGATCGACGACATGTCGACGAGCAGCGCGCCGGACCGGGCGTTCTCCAGGATGCCGTCGGGGCCGTAGGCGATGGCCTCGACCTGCGGGGACGCGGGCACCATCGTGACGATCACGTCGGCGTCGCGGACCGCCTCCGCGAGGGACCCGGCCGCCGTGCCGCCCGCGGCGGCCAGCCGGTCCAGCTTGTCCTGCTCCAGGGTGTAGCCGGTGACGGAGTACCCGGCCTTGATCAGGTTCTCGGACATGGGCGAGCCCATGATGCCGAGACCGATCCACGCGACCTTGGGGAGGTTGGTGCTCATGAGGGTTGCCTCTCTGACTGCGTGCGTACGTCGTTGAGTTGGCGCCCGGCGCCCAGAGCCAGGCCCCCGGCGCCCGGTGCTCAGCGGGCGGCGCGGGCCCCGGCCGGGAGCCAGTCGAAGGACTCGTGGCTCGGGCGGTCGCCGGGCTTGTACTCCAGGCCGACCCAGCCCTCGTAACCGGCCTTGCGCACCTGGTCGAGCAGGTGCTCCAGGGGGAGGGAGCCGGTGCCGGGGGCGCCGCGCCCCGGGTTGTCCGCGATCTGCACGTGCCCCGTCTTGCCGGCGTACGCGGCGATCACCCGCGGCAGGTCCTCCCCGTTCATGGAGAGGTGGTACAGGTCCATCAGGAACCGCGCGTTGCCGAGGCCGGTGGCGGCGTTGACCTTGTCCACGACCTCGACGGCCCTCTCCGCGCTTACCAGGGGGCACTTCGGCGACTCGGGGGCGTTGAGCGCCTCGACGAGGACGACCGCCCCCACGCGGTCGGCCGCGCGCGCCGCGAGTACCAGGTTCTCCAGGGCGAGTTCGTCCTGCACGGCCGGGTCCACGCCGTCGACCCGGTTGCCGTACAGCGCGTTGAGCGCCGTGCAGCCGAGCGACCGGGCGAAGTCCGCGGCGACGTCGACGTTCGCGCGGAACTTCTCGCTCTCCTCGCCGGGGACGGACAGGGCGCCGCGGTCGGGGCCCGGGAGCTGCCCGGCGTAGAAGTTCAGCCCCGTGAGCCGCACGCCCGCGTCCTCGATCGCCTGCTTGAGGGCGTCGAGCTCGGACCGCTCGGGGACGGGGGCGTCGACCCAGGGCCACCACAGCTCGACCGCCCGGAAGCCGGCCGCCGCGGCGGCCGCGGGGCGCTCCAGGAGCGGGAGCTCGGTGAAGAGGATCGACAGGTTCACAGTGAAGCGCTGGTCGGAGTATCCCATGGGGCTTCCGCGCTCCTTCCGGGTGAGTGACTGCGTGCGTTCCTGGGGAGCGTCCCCATAGAATTTCGCCAATTTCGCATTGCGGAAATTCGTTTCTGCTTGATGGAAGACTGCCTCCGTCCTGCGGAAGCTGTCAAGGGGGTCGTCCCAAAAACCCGGCGCCGCAGTAGGTTGAGCCCGTGCGATTGAGAGTGGAGTTCACGACCGAGCCCTTCGACCTGGACGAGGCGCCGCCGCACGCCCTGGCCGCGCGGGACGTCCTCCAGGCCGCCGACCTGGACGCGGTGGACGTCGGACCGTTCGGCAACACCGCCGAGGGCGACGTCGAGACGGTGCTCGCCGCCGTCGACCGGATGCTGCGCACCTCGCTGCGGGCGGGCGCGACCCGGGTGTCGCTCCAGCTCAACGTGGTGGGCGGCGCGGGGGAGGCGGATAAGTGACCGGCCTCGGGGACGACCCCTTCGTCACGGCGGTCAAGCCGCTGGTCGACGCCATGGGCGGGGAGATGCTGCCGCCCGGCGACGCCGGTCCCGACGACGTCGTGCTCGCCTGGGAGGGCGAGGACGTGCTCGCCGTGCGCCTGCCGCAGCTCGCCGACTCCCTGGACCGCATCCTGCTCGCGCTGGAGCGCAAGGAGGGCAAGCCGCTGGCCGAGCTGGACCGCAAGGCGAAGCAGGAGGTCGTGCGGGCGCTGGAGGCGCGTGGCGCGTTCGCCGTGCGGCACGGTGTGGAGACGGTGGCGGCCGCGCTCGGCGTCAGCCGCTTCACGGTGTACAACTACCTGAACCGCACGACGTAGGGCCCCGAGCGGACCGCTCGGGCTGGTCCCTCGCGGGGGCGCCCCGGTCCCGCCCCTTTCCCGTAACCAGGGGGCTCCGCCCCCTGGACCCCCGTTCATCGCGCTGCGCGCTCGTCCTCAAACGCCGGACGGGCTGTCCATGGCCCGCAGCCCCCATCCCCAGGCCGCCGTCCGTTCACCGGGCGGCGGCCTTTGTTACCTGAACTTTTCAACAAAGTGTTGACGGCCGGTTTCGGACGGCGTTAGCTATGCGCCAGCCCGTCCAGCACAAAGGCCCCGGAGGCCCCCGTGACTTCGAGCACCAAGACGCCGGGCCTCGCCCGGTTCAACACCCTCGACGAGGCCGCGGCGCGCACCGCACTCCACGAGGCCTGCGCCTCGGCCGCCTGGGGCGGAAAGCTCCTCGCCCGGCGCCCCTTCGCCAGCACCGAGGCCCTGTACGCCGCCAGCGACGCCGCCATGGCCGAGCTGACCGCGGCCGACCTGGCCGAGGCGATGGCGGGGCACCCGCCGATCGGCCGTCCGAAGCCGGGCGACCCGGCCTCGGCCCGCGAGCAGCGCGGCATGGCCGGTGCCTCCGAGGAACTCAAGGCGCAGATGCTCGAACTCAACCTGGCCTACCAGGAGAAGTTCGGCCACGTCTTCCTGATCTGCGCCACCGGCAGGACCGGGGAGCAGATGCGGGACGCGGTCCAGGAGCGGCTCGGCAACTCCCCCGAGCGCGAACGGGAGATCGTCCGCGCCGAACTGGGGAAGATCAACCGCATCCGGCTCGCCCGTCTCGTCGAGGAAGAGGAAAAGGAAGAGGGACCCCGCACATGAGCACCGAGACCACCGCCTCCGTGTCCACGCACATCCTGGACACCAGCGCCGGCCGCCCTGCCGAGGCCGTCGCCGTCACGCTCGCGGCCCGCGCGGGCCAAGACGCGCCGTGGGCGGTCCTCGGCGGCTCCGCCACCGACGCGGACGGGCGCTGCAAGGACCTGCCGGCGCTGCCGGAGGGCACCACCCACGTACGGCTCGACTTCGCCGTCGAGCCGTACTTCCTGAGCAAGCAAGCCAAGCAAGCCGAGGCGCAGCAGGACGCCCCCGCGAATCGGGACAGCGGTGCGGCCGGAGTGTTCTTCCCCGAGGTGGCGATCACCTTCGCCGTCGTGCCGGGCGAGCACTACCACGTACCGCTGCTGCTCAACCCGTTCGGCTACTCCGTATATCGAGGGAGCTAGCGAAGATGCCCACCATTCTGGGACAGAACCAGTACGGCAAGGCGGAGAACCGGGTCGTCAAGATCACGCGGGACGGCGACACCCACCACATCAAGGACCTGAACGTCTCCGTCGCCCTCTCCGGCGACCTGGACGACGTCCACTACAACGGTTCGAACGCCAACTGCCTCCCCACGGACACCACCAAGAACACCTGCTTCGCCTTCGCCAAGGAACACGGCATCGAGTCCGCCGAGCAGTACGGCATCCACCTGGCCCGGCACTTCGTGGAGAGCCAGCCCTCGATCCACCGGGCGCGCATCCGCATCGAGGAGTACGCCTGGGAGCGGATCTCCGCCTCCGACGCCAACTCGCGGTTCATCGGCGCCGACGACGTCAAGCACTCCTTCGTGCGCAAGGGCCAGGAGACGCGCCTGGCCCAGATCACCTACTCCGCCGAAGGCGAAGGCGGGGCGAAGTTCGAGGTGCTCAGCGGTCTGAAGGACCTGACCGTCATGAACAGCACCAACTCCGAGTTCTGGGGCTACATCAAGGACAAGTACACGACGCTCCAGGAGGACTACGACCGCATCCTCGCCACGTCCCTGTCGACGTGGTGGCGGCACAACTGGACCGGCGACGAGCAGCGCATGCCGAACTGGGAGAAGTCCTACGAGCAGGCGAAGAAGCACATCCTGCACGCCTTCGTGGAGACGTACTCCCTCTCGCTCCAGCAGACGCTGTACCAGATGGGCTCGCGGGTCATCAACCACCGCAGCGAGATAGACGAGATCCGCTTCTCCGCGCCCAACAAGCACCACTTCCGCCTGGACCTCTCCTTCTGCGGCCTCGACAACGAGGCCAAGGACGGCGCGGTCTACTACGCCGCGGACCGCCCGTACGGCCTGATCGAGGCGACCATCCTGCGCGACGGGGTCGAGGCCAGGATCCCGGTCGACATGACCAACCTCTGACGCGGGACGCGCGCCCCGCCCGCCGCAGGGAGCGGGGCGCGCCACACCGGAGGGAACGACAGCAATGGCACAGCCTGCCGCAGGGCCGAGCGACGGCCCGTGTTCCACCCCGCCGGAACCAAGCCACCCGGTGGACGAAAAGCTCCACGTCTCGCGGCTCGTCCCCGCCGCGCTCCAGCACATCGCCGCCATGTACGCGGGTGTCGTCACCCCTCCGCTCATCATCGGCCAGGCCGTCGGCCTCGACACCGGCGCGCAGACGCGGCTCATCGCCGCGAGCCTGCTGATCGCCGGACTCGCCACCCTGCTCCAGACGCTCGGCGTCAAGGGCGTCGTCGGCAACCGCCTGCCCTTCGTCAACGCCGCCTCGTCCGCGGGCATCGCACCGATCCTCGCCATCGCCGAGAACAGCGCCCCGGGTCACCAACTCCCCGCCATTTACGGGGCGGTGATGGTCGCCGGGCTCTTCTGCCTCGCCGTCGGGCCGTTCTTCGGGCGGCTGCTTCGCTTCTTCCCGCCACTGGTCACCGGCGTCGTCATCACGCTCATCGGCGTGACGCTGATGCCCGTGCCGGTCGGCTGGGCCCAGGGCGGCGACAAGGAGGCCGCGGATTTCGGCGACATGCGCTACCTCGCGCTCGCCGCCTTCACCCTCGTCGTGATCCTCTGCTTCCAGCGGTTCGCGCGCGGCTTCTTCAGGCAAGTGGCCCTCCTCATGGGCCTGTTGGTCGGCACGCTCGCCGCCGTCCCCTTCGGCCTCGCCGACTTCTCCGCGCTGGAGTCCGCGCCGGTGGCCGCCCTGCCGACGCCCTTCGCGTCCGGGGCGCCCGAGTTCCAGCCCGCCGCGATCCTCTCGCTGTGCCTGGTGATGCTCGTCCTGATGACCGAGTCCAGCGCGGGCATGCTCGCGCTCGGCGAGATCTGCGAGCGCCGGACCGACGGCGCCACCATCACCCGCGGCCTGCGCACCGACGGCCTCGCCACCCTCGTCGGACCCGTCTTCGGCACCTTCCCCACCTCGGCCTTCGCCCAGAACGTCGGCGTGGTGTCGCTGACCCGGGTGCGCAGCCGGTACGTCGTCGCCGTCGCGGGCGGCGCGCTCCTCGTCCTCGGCGCCTTCCCGGTGCTCGGCGCGGTCGTCAGCCTCGTACCGATGCCGGTGCTCGGCGGCGCGGGCATCGTGCTCTTCGGCTCCATCGCGGTCAGCGGCATCCGCACCCTGTCCGAGGCGGGCCTCGACGACAGCTCCAACATCGTCCTGGTCGCCGTGTCCCTCGGCGCGGGCATCATCCCGCTCGCCGCGCCCACCTTCTACGCCGACTTCCCGGCCTGGGCGCAGACCGTGCTCGGCTCCGGCATCAGCGCCGGCGCGCTCGTCGCCGTCACGCTGAACCTGTTCTTCCACCATCTCGGCACCCGCGACGGCGCGCACAGTACGCCCGGCGACGTCGCGGCACTCAAATCCTCCTAGGGTCCTGCCGTGCCCGAACGACCGCCACCCACACCGGAAGGACGCACCATGGCACCTTCGGCAGCCCCCCAGCGGACCGTCATCGAGAACGTCGCGATCGCGACCGTCGACGCGCAGGACACCGAGTACGCCTCCGGCCACATCGTCGTCGCCGGCCACCGCATCGAGTCCCTCGGCGCCGGCCGGGCCCCCGAGGGCCTGGAGAACGTCGTACGCCGTGTGGACGGCACCGGCCACCTCGTGACCCCCGGCCTCGTCAACACCCACCACCACTTCTACCAGTGGATCACGCGGGGCCTGGCCACCGACCACAACCTCTTCGACTGGCTGGTGGCGCTCTACCCGACCTGGGCCCGCATCGACGAGGACATGGTGCGCGCCGCCGCGCGGGGCTCCCTCGCGATGATGGCCCGCGGCGGCGTCACCACCGCGATGGACCACCACTACGTCTACCCGCGGGGCTCCGGCGACCTGTCCGGCGCCATCATCGGCGCGGCCCGCGACATGGGCGTGCGCTTCACCCTCGCCCGCGGCTCCATGGACCGCGGCGAGAAGGACGGCGGCCTCCCGCCGGACTTCGCCGTGGAGTCCCTGGAGGGCGCGCTCGCGGCGACGGAGGAGACCGTCAAGGAGCACCACGACGCGTCCTTCGACGCCATGACGCAGGTCGCCGTCGCGCCCTGCTCACCCTTCTCCGTCTCCACCGAGCTCATGAAGCAGGGCGCCGCACTCGCCCGCCGCCTGGGTGTGCGACTGCACACGCACGGCAGCGAGACGGTCGAGGAGGAGAAGTTCTGCCACGAGCTGTTCGGCATGGGCCCGACCGACTACTTCGCCTCCACGGGCTGGCTCGGCGAGGACGTGTGGATGGCGCACTGCGTCCACATGAACGACGACGACATCGCCGCCTTCGCCCGTACCGGCACCGGCGTCGCCCACTGCCCGTCCTCCAACGCCCGGCTCGCGGCGGGCATCGCCCGCGTCCCCGACATGCTGCGCGCCGGCGTGCCCGTCGGCCTGGGCGTGGACGGCACCGCCTCCAACGAGTCCGGCGAACTCCACACCGAGTTGCGCAACGCCCTGCTCATCAACCGCCTGGGCGCCCACAAGGAAGCCGCCCTGACCGCCCGGCAGGCCCTGCGGCTCGGCACCTACGGAGGCGCGCAGGTCCTCGGCCGCGCGGGCCAGATCGGCTCGCTGGAGGCCGGCAAGCTCGCCGACCTGGTCCTGTGGAAGACCGACGGCATCGGACACTCCACCATCGCCGACCCGGTCACCGCCCTCGTCTTCGGCGCCGCCGCGCCGGTGACGCTCTCCCTCGTCAACGGCGAGCCGGTCGTCGAGCACGGCCGCCTGCTGCGCGTCGACGAGGACGAGATCGCCCGCACCGCGCGGGCCGAGGCACAGCGACTGGCGCGCGTCGCCGCCGGGAGCTGACCCACCCGAGAACTCCGGTCAGGGGGGACGGCCCCTGACCGGACCCGAGCAGTCGAGCGGGCTGCTCGGGTGCCGCCCCGGAGCGTGGCCCGACACTTCACGCTCCCGGGGCGGTCCGCACTGCCTGGGCGCACGACAACCGCATATCGAGCACGTCCCGCACCACCTCCCAGAAGCGAAAAGCGCCGGCTCAGGGCCGGGGCCGGAAAACAACCGGAGGAGCCGCCGTGGCGAACAAGCCCAGGTTCACCAAGCAAGGCACGACCCCCGACGGGACCGGGGCACCGCCCGGGACAGGCCTCGGCCACCCGGCCGACGGCACCGGGGCGCCGCCCGGGACGGAAGCCGGGCACCCACCCGCCACCCCGGCCGTCCACCCGGTCGACGAGAAGCTCCCCGCGCTGAAGATGGCCACCACCGGCCTCCAGCACGTCGCCGCCATGTACGCGGGCGTCGTCGCGCCGCCCCTGATCGTGGGCGCGGCGGTGGGCCTGTCCGCCACCGAACTGACCTTCCTCACCGGCGCCTGCCTGTTCACGGCGGGCCTCGCGACCTTCCTCCAGACCCTCGGCATCTGGAACATCGGCGCCCGCCTGCCCTTCGTCAACGGCGTCACCTTCGCCGGGGTCGCGCCCATGCTCGCGGTCGTCGACTCCACCGGCGACAAGGACGACGCGCTGCCGGTCATCTTCGGCGCGGTGATCGTCGCGGGGGTGCTCGGCTTCGTCGCGGCCCCGTTCTTCTCCAAGGCCGTCCGGTTCTTCCCGCCCGTGGTGACCGGCACGGTCATCACCCTCATCGGCATCTCGCTGATGCCGGTGGCCTTCGGCTGGGCGCAGGGCCCGAACCCCGCGGCGGACGACTACGGCGCGCGCAAGTACCTGGCCCTCGCCGGGATCACCCTGCTCATCGTGCTGCTCCTGCGCCGCTTCACGCGCGGCTTCGTCAAGCAGATCGCGGTCCTGCTCGGCCTGGTCGTCGGCACGCTGGTGGCGATCCCGTTCGGCGTCACGGACTTCGACCCGGTCACCCAGGCCGACGTGGTCGGCTTCCCCACGCCGTTCCACTTCGGCGCGCCGCAGTTCCAGGTCGCGGCCATCGTCTCGCTCTGCGTCGTCATGATCGTCTCCATGACGGAGTCCACGGCCGACATGCTGGCCCTCGGCGAGATCGTCGACCGCCCCGCCGACGAGAAGACCATCGCCGCGGGGCTGCGCGCCGACACGCTCGGCTCCGCCGTCAGCCCGCTGTTCAACGGCTTCATGTGCAGCGCCTTCGCGCAGAACATCGGCCTGGTCGCGATGACGAGGATCCGCAGCCGCTACGTCGTGGCCACCGGCGGCGGCTTCCTGGTCCTGATGGGCCTGTGCCCGATGGCCGCCTCGCTCATCGCGGTCGTCCCCCGGCCGGTCCTCGGCGGCGCGGGCGTCGTGCTCTTCGGCTCGGTGGCCGCCAGCGGCATCCAGACCCTCGTCAAGGCGGGCCTGGAGAAGGACAACAACGTCCTCATCGTCGCGGTGTCCCTCGCCGTCGGCCTGATACCCATATCGGCGCCGGAGTTCTACCACGCCTTCCCGGAGACCGCGAAGATCATCCTGGACTCCGGCATCTCCACCGGCTGCGTCGCCGCGGTCGTCCTGAACCTCCTGTTCAACCACGTCGGCAAGGGCAGCGAGGCCGACGAGGTGACGGCGCCGATGGAGCCGGGCGACGAGATCGCCGAGTCGCGGGTGCCGAAGCAGGCGACGGCCCACTGACACCACCGGGCCCCGGCCCGGCCGGCCCGCCGCCCCCTGACGGCCCGTCGAGCGGGGCCCTCCGACAGGGAGGGGTGGGGGGGGGGCCCCCCCCCCCCCCCCCCCGCCCCCCCCCCCCGGGGGGGGCGGGGGGGGGGGGGGGGGGGGGGCGGGGGCGCGCCGGGGGCCCGGGGGGGGCC